>JADGBM010000026.1 GCA_015231515.1 Desulfobulbaceae bacterium | reverse complement strand
AGTCTTTAGGGGTGCTGGACTCTGAACAACTTTCTAGTTAAGTAGCTCATTGCATGTTTTTGCTATATAACGGTGTCACCTATATCCCCTTATAATAGGCTCTAAGCCATGACTTTTTGACGCATCAGCACATTGAGAAATAGATCTGTCCCGGTTTCCTCAGGTTTTACTTAATAACAAGATCAACCTGCATGGCAATGTTGCTCATGTCCTTTCCTGAAGTGCTCCCTTCTTTTAATTGTACGACTTTTGGTTCAAGAACAAATAGCCTTTCGGCTTCAACTTTCCCTGAGGCGATAAGATAGTTTTTGACATTGGCTGCTCGCTCATGGGCGAGTAGCCGAAGGTCTTCTTCTGAGGCCTGAATGTCGGCGAGTATCTGCTCTTTAATCTCGCTATGTGACAGGTTCTTTTCAGGGCTCTCTTGTTTGATAAAATCAGTGAACTTGCTCCAGGTTTTAGCCCCCTTCGATCTAGTGTCTTTTTGATCAAGCATCTCCCTTTATGCCATAAATAAATATTGTGGATATTCCTCTTCGCTGACCACAATATCTTCTATATCTGGAAGCGCATCTTTGCTGAAGGCATTTTTTTGTTGATCTTTGGCTTTCTGAAGTTTGATCATTTTTTGAAAGCGTAACTCTTCGATAGCTTGTCCGTCCTTCTGCGGATCAACTTTTCCGACTATGTCCATCCGCAGACCTGGTCGTTCGTAGAGGACTGAGGCTATTTGTGTCAGGTTGTTAGAATGCTCATCTGAAATACTTGCCAAGCCAGGCTTGAACGGTACCAATTGTAAATCTTCTCCGTCAGGTATCAAAGCACCTAAAAGGGCAAAGGGTGAGGTTACAGCTTTAGTGATAAGATTAAAGAGAACCTTTACCACAACGCTGGCAATGCTGAATTGAGGGTCATCAAGGTTGCCCTGAACCGGGATGTTCAGGATGATTTCACCGGATCTGTTTTTTAATAGGGCAAGGGCAAGGTGAATCGGCAGACTGACAGCATCAGGGCTTTCAACAGTCTCACCTAAGGTGAACTGGTCTAAAAAGAGGTGGTTCTTGGCTAAAATCTCTCTCCCCTGGACAATATAGTGGAGGTTCAAGGTCAACTTGCCTTTATCGGTTTTATAGCCGAGATGTTTACCTGTATATGGAGAAGTGGGGCTCAGGTCAATATCATGGAAATCAATTTTTAGATCGGCAAACAAATCCTTAGCAAGTGGGTTTATTGACCCTGAAATGAGAATAGGTGAAAACTGATTGAGTTTGCCTTCGAATTTAACATCGGCCTGAGTTGCTACCTTTGAAGATAAACCAGTAACAGTACCGGAAAAATCACTTAGAGATGATGCGTAGGCTGGCTTGATTTTATTATCGATAAAGTCGAATTGGCCCTTGTCTACGGTAAATTTCTTAATGGTGATGTCTTTAGCCGCTGGTTGGTCAGCTTGATCTTGAGAAGCGGGTACCTGCGATGGGGGAGTTGAAGGTGGTTTTTTTGTGAGTTCTGAAAGGTTGATAGTTCCCTGGTCGGAAATCACGATTTTTGCGTAAGGCTCGTCCCATTGAACATCATCAATCACTAACCTGAAGGGGTCAGAGATAAAGGCCAAAGACAGACTGATTTTGTTCCAGCGGGCGAGATCTTCTCTGAACTTTGTATCTATGGAGGCAAAATTGTCGATGGCTCCAGTGCCGGTAAAGTTTAAAACGGGATTTTCCGAATCTGAATGCAGCGTAAGTGTTCCACTGGAAGAAAGACTGCCGTCAGTAATCAGGACATTGAAGAGTTCATCAACGTAGGCTTGAAAGGGCTTGAATCCAACCTGGTTGACCTCCGTCTCAAGTTCAGCTGATACGGGTGATATGCCAACCTTTCCACGTGCTTTGATTGAACCGGCACTGTTGAGTTCTGTTGAGAAATCGATGCTGCCGGGAGGGCCGGTTGTGGAAAAACCTGCCAGCTTTATCGATATGTTATGGGCGCGAAGTGTAGATGGTTTGGCAAGGCTCTGATCCAGAAATATCAGCTCATGATCTGAAAAATTGGCTGAACCTAAAGAGATGGCCCATGGGGCTTGCGACTGTTCGGAGGTGTCTGGGGCGAGAGGTTTTGTGCTTTCCTGCTTTTCGCTTGCGGTTGGTTCTATAACAAATGAGTTGACGTTAAGTAGGCTGTTCTGGTCGCGAATGACAGTAAACAAAGCTTTTTTTGAAGTAAAACTTTCAAGATGCATTGTTTTTTTGGCAAGATCGATTTGTCCACCGACAAGAGCAAGTTCGGCAAGATCAATAACAGGCTTGCCTTTGTCTAAGAGTTTAAAGTTTTCAAGCAGAACAGTACTGTTCTCTAAAAGGAGTTTCGGACTGTTGTCTTGAGATATCGAGACGCTGAAATCTGTTGAAAAATCGAGTGATCCGCTTGTTATTTCGGGCCTCAACAGGGCATTGGCATAGGGCATATATTTAGGAAGGCTAACCTTGCTGACCCTGACATTGCCGTTTGCTGCCAGTGGGTTGAGTTGAACTGTGCCGGTGCTGGTGATTGTTTCCGATGTTTCTGTTGAAACCGAGAGATCGTAACTGGCCGTTTTACCCTGTGCCGTGTTGAAGTTCTTCACTTGAACATTGAAAGGCTGGAGTATGGTTTCAAAGGAATCAACAGTCTCGTCTGTATAGGTAAGCTGCCCGTTGACCAGAGAGATAGTATCGATGGCAAGGTTAAACGGGTTGGAGTGATCTGGTTCGCCGGATATTTCAACTCCTTTATTTTCTTCGGGGGGGTGAGGCGTGGACTCGTTTGCATCAGGAAGCAGAATGGTCAGCGGCAGAATCTGTTGGTCTTTGGTGCGTTTCACAATAAACTTCGGGGCTTCAATCTCCAGCTTAGAGATGTGAACTTTAAGGTCGAGAAGATTTGATGCCGCGGTGGTGATGGTAATTCGGGGCAGTTCAATATAGCGTTTCCCCTCTTGGTCAGTAATGGCTATTTCTTTAAAGACTATTTCTCCGGTGTAAGAAAGGGTGTTTGTGGCGCTATTATTTTGTGTGGATGTAAAATCAAGATTTCCATTGATGTCGAGAAGGCACGACGACAGGACTGCCTTTGTGGGGTTCGGTAGATAGGCAACATACTCGGCAATATTAAGGTTTTTGATGTCGATATTGATGTCGCTTTCGCGTGAGGTTGCGAAAGGTTTTGTTACACCATCTAAGGCAAAAGGGGTGCCGTTCACGTTTGCTGAAAAGGTGGGCTGGATAAAAGTTTCAATATGATAGGGTAAGTTTGAAATGCTGGCCAGAGCCAAGTTCAGTTGTGAGATTTGATGGGTTTTTTCTTTTGGCTGGTCAGAAAATGAAATATCACCGCCGATAATTTCAATATTGTTTACTGAAAATAAAAATGGGGATGCGGGTTTGGTGGCAGCTGTTTCCTCTGAATTTTTGGGTATCAGATCCGAGAAGCTGTAGGTGGAGTCGTTGATGCGACTGAAATTGATCGTTGGAGTCTTGAGCATCACTGATTTAATAATCAAAGCGCCTTTAAATACAGAGACGGCCTGGAGATCGATGTGCAGTTTTTCAAAACTAACAAGCGGACCAGTTGCTTCTTTTTTGAGAACCTGAAAGCCTTCAATTGTTGCCGAGAGAGTTAGAGGGTTTAGCCGTATCTTATTGACGGAAACATCTCTGTGCAGAATGGGGGGCAGTTTCTTCTCCAGAGTGAGTTTGATGATTGGTGGGAGAATTAGAAAGCCGACCAGAGCATAAAGAGTGAAACCTGTCAGAACTGAAAGTGCTATTTTTTTTGGGCGAGAGAGCATTTTGAGGCGCTGAAAAAAGGACTGTTTGTTTTGCATGGTCTTCCTCTCAGTATCGAGCGTGTTGCGAACTATCTCTTCAGTTGTGTGTCATTACTTGAAAAGTGGTATCATTTCATATTATACATATTGCATATATTTGTAAAACACAGTTGTTTGATGAGTAAATTAACGTGAAAATGACGATTGGTCTCATCAATGCCTGGTCGGATAGAGTTTTTAATTGGTTTGCGTGTTTTAACTTTGAGAAAAGGGGGAGTTGTATGGAGATAGCTCGAAAAGTTTTTGTTTTAGTTTGTTTGGCTTTTATTCTGGCGATGCCTGGACTTTATGGCTGTCAAACAGTTTACTATGGTGCAATGGAGAAAATGGGCGTTCATAAACGCGACATTATGATGGATCGAGTGGCCGAAGCCCGCGATACCCAGTCTGAAGCTAAAGAGCAATTCAAATCAGCTCTCCAACAATTTACAACGGTGCTGGGGATTAAAGGTGGTGATTTAGAGGATAAGTACAATACGCTTAATGAAACCTATGAGCTAAGTGAAAAAAAGGCTGAGGCTGTACATGACAGAATTCAGAAAGTTGAAAGTGTCTCAGAGGCTTTGTTTGATGAATGGAAAAGTGAGTTGAAAGAATATTCAAGTGCAGCGCTCCGCAAAGACAGTCAGCAAAAACTTGATGCAACTCGTACGCATTATGCCAAGCTTATTTCTGCCATGAAAAAAGCCGAGAAGAAAATAGCACCCGTCTTAAGCGCCTTTAAGGATCAGGTTTTGTATCTTAAGCATAATCTGAATGCGCAGGCTATTGCTTCGCTGCAGAATGAACTGGTGGCTGTTGAAGGTGATATTGTTCTGCTGGTTAAGGAGATGGAAGCCTCTATAAAAGAGGCTAATGCGTTTATAGAAACACTAAAAAAATAAAGGTTGTTTAAATCTTTCTTAAAGGAGCCTTGTTATGGACATTGTACGAATTATACTAGCCATATTTCTTCCACCTGTCGCTGCGTTTTTAACGGTTGGTATCGGGTTTCAGTTCTGGATCAATATTGTTTTAACGCTATGCGGTCTTCTGCCTGGCTCTGTTCACGCTCTATGGCTGGTGGTTAAAAAGAAATAAGAGACTAATAGATTCCAGGAGAACTGAGCATGAAAGAAGAACTTGCCAACTTAGAGGGTTTATATACCGTTGCCATTGAGTTTGCTGTGAAATACAGTTTTCAGATATTGGGTGCACTTATAGTTCTTGTTGTAGGGCTTAAACTGGCGAGTTGGGTTGCGGCGCTGGTTATTCGACTCTGTGAAAAGCATAACCTTGACGTGACCCTCAGTAAATTTACCGGCAGTGTTGCTAAAATGCTGGTTGTTGTTTTCGTTGTTATCATTACCATCGGCCAGTTTGGGATTTCTGTCGCTCCTCTTGTGGCGGCAGTCAGCGCCCTCGCCTTTGGGGCCAGTTTTGCGATCCAGGGGCCCGTGTCGAATTATGGTGCTGGATTGTCAATTATCATTAGTCGGCCATTTGTGGTTGGTAATACCATCTCAGTTCAGGGGGTTACCGGCATTGTCAAGGAGATTAAACTGGCCGCGACCGTTTTAACAACAGAAGATGATGAGCAGATCACCATACCGAACAAACATATTGTCGGTGAAATTATTCATAACTCATTCGCTAATAAAGTGGTTGAAACGACAGTCGGAATCGCCTATCACCACGATCCAAATGAGGCCGTTTATCGTATTAAGTCAGCACTCGCCAACTTGGAAGATGTTTGTCAGGATCCTGCACCT
Organism: Desulfobulbaceae bacterium; assembly: GCA_015231515.1. Classification (NCBI taxonomy): domain Bacteria; kingdom Pseudomonadati; phylum Thermodesulfobacteriota; class Desulfobulbia; order Desulfobulbales; family Desulfobulbaceae; species Desulfobulbaceae bacterium. The sequence goes on along the minus strand of JADGBM010000026.1, from coordinate 27,247 downwards.
CAAATTGGGATTGATGAGTTTGGCGACTCTTCGATTAATATTGGGATTCGTTTTTGGGTGCCCACCAGGAACTATTTTCAAATGCGCTTTTTGGCCAATGGTGCAATTTTTACGGCGTTAAAGGAGGGGAACATCTCAATTCCCTTCCCTCAGCGCGAGGTGGCAATCATATCGTCACCTGAAAAAGTGGTTTAATCAGTTATGAGGTCTGTTGTTGGTCACAATGAAACTTTATTTGAGGAGGAGCACCTGTGGAGATAATTAAACGTATTTTTGTCGCATTGTGCGTGGTTATTTTTACCGTTGGTATCGTTGCATGTGAAAAGGAAGGTGCCGCAGAAAAAGCTGGAAAAGAAGTCGACACTGCTTTTGATGCGGTGAAGAAGAAGGCTGAAGAGTTGAGTAAGTAAGAGTTGTTGTTATAGACCATAAAAAAAGGCATAGACCGCAAGGTCTATGCCTTTTTTTTATTTTAAACTAAGGTGTTATGGTGAAAATTTTCAATTCGATTGAATGATTGCGTAAACCCGTCTGTTTTTCTGGCGTCCTTGGCTAGTTGTATTATCGGCCTCAGGCCGTGAAAAACCATAGCCTGTTGTTGTGATCCGGTTGCCCCATAAACCGAATTCACCGACTAGGTAGCGTCGAACGCTTTTGGCCCGACGGATTGACAGTTCCTCATTATACTCTTTGGAACCGTAGTTGTCCGTGTGACCCTCAAGGGTGACCGTCAGGTTGGGGTATGAGGTCAAGAAATCAGCAAAATCCTGTAACTCCTGCCGATACTGAGGGCGAACTGTATCCTTATCAAAGTCGAATTCAACCCGAAGTTCGATTGTCACACTGCCTTCAATGGGAAGGGGACACCCGTACTGATCAACCTTGATTCCGTAAGGTGTGCCAGGGCATTGGTCTTTAGAGTCGTATACCCCGTCACCATCAGAATCTTTATCGTCATCTGCCTTTTTGATTGGGCAACCAACTGCATCGACAGGTGTTCCTTTTGGTGTTCCAGGGCATTGATCCATGCTGTCAAAAACACCATCGCCGTCTGAATCTGTAGCCTTTTCAAGGAAAATTCGTTCAACAAAATCTGCCATACCCTGAGGACTTTCTATGGATGCATAATCTGTGGCAAATCCGCACTGGGTGGCGTTAGCTATCTGGGTCATAGTTGCTTTGCCGGTAGAATTGTTGCCAATCAGAACGGTGTAAACACAAATCCTGTCGCCGTACGTTGCTTTAAGCTCTGTGGCAGCTGCAAGCGGAGGATTGCCAACATCCTCCGCATCACTGATCAAAATAACCGCGATTTTTCCTTTGCTCTCAGCAAGGTTGCTTCCGGCAAGCTTAATGGCTTGCGTCATTGGGGTGTTGCCTGACGGTGAGGAGACTTGCTGTAGTGCATCGCCAAAGGCTTTACGGTTATAACTAGTCATGCCGTAAGATAGTTTGCTGCCATTACCACGGCCAATGGCTGTTGGGCCAAAGACACCAAGGCCGGATTGCAGATCAAGATCCGGAATGGTCTGGTTCATACGGTTGGCAATGCGCTTGGCCTGTTTAAACTTCATCTCCTGGTTATAGTCCAGAAACATCGAAGATGAGGCGTCAAAGAGAAGCAGGAAGTTGTCTGTTTTTTTCTGATACTCTCCGGAGCTTACTTTGTCGTTTAAATTGATCGGAGTAAAGGATGGTTCCGGCTGGCTTGAAAGCATGGCACAGGAAGTAAGTAATAGACTGATAAGTAAAGCTGATAAGAACCTTGTTTTTGGATTTTTCATATGGCACCTTTTTTGAGATAAGTTTTAAATTTACGTATTTTAAACAACATTTTTTTCTACAAAGAGATGAACATCTTGTTGAGGGTACGGAATATTAAGACCCGCGGCATCAAACTGAAGCTTGATCTGCTCTGTTATTGAGAAGCGTACATCCCAGTATTCTTCGGCATTAACCCATGGCCTGACAATAAAGTTAACACTGCTGTCGCCGAGTTCTGATACCGCAATTTTAGTTGCCGGGTCAGCAAGTATTCTCGAGTCATCAGCAATAATTTTTTCAAGAACTTTTCGTGCTGTTCCGATGTCATCTGCATAGCTGATTCCGGCCACCAGGTCAATTCGTCTGGTTGGGTTTGCTGTGACATTGGTTATCACACCGCCCATGATGGCACTATTGGGGATGATTATCTTCTGATTGTCCGGGGTAGCCATTTCAGTGTTAAAAATACTGATCTGATTTACTGTGCCGCTAACACCAGCAGCGGTAACAAAATCACCGATTTTAAATGGCCTGAAAAGTATGAGCATAACACCGGAAGAAAAATTGCTTAATGAGTCTTTCAGGGCCAGACCAATAGCCAGGCCGGCCGCACCAACGACAGTGAGAAAAGATGCGGTGTTGATGCCGAGTTGGTTAAGTGCCGCGATGAGAACGGCGATAAGCAGGGCATAATAAATAATGTTTTTCAGAAAGCTGACAAGGGTTATTTCGACCTTGTTCTTCTCGAGAATTTTTGAAAACATCGAGGATAGGCGAATCGCCAGCCAGCGGCCGATAATAAAAATGAGGAGTGCGGCAATAATTTTACCTGAATACTGGATGAACCAGTCGGCGATGATTGGCAGCTTGTCTTCCATGAGTATCTCCCTTGTTCATTTTAATGATAACTGCATTTTACGAGGAATTAATACCATAGTATTGTAAAAAAATATAGATAATTTGAGGCCGGATTTTGCTGGTAAGTGTATGTTTGAGTCTGTAAACAATTAAATATCTGTTAAATATCTTGCTTGGGGTTAAGTTTTAGCTGTATGGTGGAACGGTGTGTTAAGCAGGTGATGGGCGAAGTATATTAAATGCGATATTGTTATCCGCAGCTATTGAATTGCCAATTACGAACTAAATAATAGGGTAGGGAACTGTAAAAAACAAGTGAAAAGGAGCACATGATGGGAGAAAAAATTAAAAGATACGGATTGTGGATGTTTTTTGGGGTTCTTGCAGTTCTCGGGCTGCTGCCAATTGATAGTACTGCTCAAGTGAAGAAAAGTCATGAATATGGTGAAGTTGTTTTGGATAAAATGGTTAAAAACAAAGGGCAAATGCCTGTCGTTTTTCGCCACTGGAACCACAGGGCAAAGCATTCATGCCGTTTATGCCATGTTGATATCGAATTTGAAATGGCAGGAGAGACTGAAATAATGGAGGAAGATAACAAAGATGGTCGCTATTGTGGTACCTGCCATAATGGGAAAGAGTCCTTTGATATCAGTGAGTGTTCAAAATGCCATCCTAAGGATACCAATGATGCCAAAGAGAAAGAACGCCGTGCCAAGAGGGCGTTTTTCGAATTTAAGAAGAATATGCCTAATGCCAACTACGGCAACAAGATTGACTGGAACCAGGCTGAAGCGGCAGGTACCATAGTTGTTAAAGACTATATTGAGGGTGTAACGTTTGATTCTGAGAACAAGGTAAGTAATCTCAGGGATGAACCAATTGCACCAAAACTGCCCGGGTTGCCGGGAATTATCTTCTCCCATAAGCTGCATGTGGCCTGGAATGGCTGCGGGATGTGCCATCCTGAACCTTTTGCACTTGAAACAGGTAAAACGGAAATGAGCATGAAGGAGATCACGGAAGGAAAATTCTGTGGTATATGCCATGGTAGTGTCGCTTTTCCTCTTAATGATTGCAACAATTGTCACTCAACGCCTGTGAGTCAGTAACGGTGCGAGAGCAGGAGAGAAAAGTTGGAGTGCTGAGGTATATTTGCAGCTGTGTCGGCATTTTTTTAATTCTTCTCACTTCGGGTGGCTGTATCGATGAACTCATCGATCAGAGGCCACCGGGTGCAGTTATTCGGCACAAGAAATATAGCAAACCTCCTCTTTCTCGTGCCGAACTCGATAATTTGCTGCATATGGCTATGTATAACGGGCGCCCTGATCGTTATGGTGTTTTAGTTATGCGGGGTCGAACTGAAAAGAGGGGGGTGGATCCGGTTGTTTTTTCACATGCCACCCACAGGGTCGAGTATACCTGCCGCGTATGTCATGTTGAGCTTGAGTTCAGCATGAAAAAGGGAGAGAGTGGTATCACCCGGGAGGATTATCTTGATGGGCGATTTTGCGGGGCCTGCCATAATGGCAAGATTGCTTTTTCAGTTGAGTTTGCTTGTGATCGGTGTCACCTCAGTAAACAAAAATTGAACGCCGTCTATTCCAGTCCTGAATATGAAAAACTGGCGGCTGACCTCCCTCGGCTGACCGACGGGGATAAGATAGACTGGGTAAACGCTATCAAGACATCTGTTATCAGGCCAAAGAATATTCTGAGCGCTGGTGATGAGCAGACATCGTTACCCTTGCCTTCTAATTTGTATGAACCTTTAAAGTGGTATACAAACGTCTCGCGTATTCATGTCTCGTTTCCACATAAGGAGCACATAGCCTGGCTTGACTGTTCGAATTGCCACCCAGACGTGTTTAAAATTGAAAGTTTTGGTACCGAAGAATTTGATAAGGAAAAAAACCTTTATGGCTATTATTGCGGCATGTGCCATATGACAGTTGCATTTCCAATGAATAGCTGTAGCCGCTGTCATCCAGGCTTGTCAGGTAGATTTAGCAATTAATAACGGCCTTATGGGATGTTTTGCGTTTAATAGAACTTAAAGGAGAGGAGTTGTTATGAAAAAAAATGTTGGTACCATTGACATGGCTATTCGTCTAATTGTTTTCGCCTGCCTCGTTTATATCGGTTACTTTGACAATCCAGTTGTGTCCGCAGGAACCTCGAAAACAATTATCAAGGTTCTAGCCTTTGCCCCCTTATTGACCGGATTGTTGCGGTTCTGTCCTCTGTATGCTGTAATTGGACTTAATACCTGCTGTGAATGCAGCAACAAAAAGAAATAAAGCCTTGATGTATTCGTGAAAAGTCCGATTTTGGCAATTTTACCCAACCTAACATATTGAAATCATTGGGTGCGATTTTTCGGTTTTGGACTTTTTACGAGACTACCCCCCAAAAAAAAGGCATCGTAAAAAATACGATGCCTTGAAGTAGAATATGAAATTTGAATCAAGGATTAAAAGGGTCTCATCTGCCAAATCCCGCAAGGACAGGTGTCTGCACAATAGCCGCAGGCGATACATTTACTATCATCAGAGATATACTCATAGTCGTTAACCTCTTTTAGCTCGCGGCGCTTGATGGCATTGGTGGGGCATATGGTTTCACAAAGGTGACAGTCCCTACAGGAGCCGCAACTCAAGCAGCGGTCGGCCTCTTCTTCCGGAGTTCCATCAGTAGGTGTCGGGCAGTAATGCGCAAGAGTCAGGTTGGTAATGGAGACCACGTTTTTAGCAAAAGGCTTCCACTCTCTGCCTTCAATATCTGCAATAATGGCTTCAGCGGAATCTTTGCCGGCGCCAAGTGCGTTTGTGGCGAGGCCAGGTCGTTTAACATCACCAATTGCAAATATTTTCGAATCAGAGGTTCGGCCGGCGTTATCCGTTTTTATCCAGCTGGCCCCGCCAACATTAAGGCATTCTATCGCGTCAGGAAGAAAACCAAGGCGAGGCACGTCGCCTATTGAAATGATAACGGTGTCGGCGGGATAAAGGGTTCCGGAATTATCAATCAAGCCTTCATCGGTGACTTCCTTGGTCATGACTGGCCATTGGAAGGTCGCGCCCAGTTTTTCGGCAGCTTCTTTTTCTTTACCAAAGGCAAGAGGCTTTTGAATATCTACCAAGGTGACTTTCTCTGTGCCAAGGCGATAGGCCTCACAAGCGACGTCACAGCCAACATTACCTGCACCGATAATCACTGTTTTTTTACCAATTTTCATCGGTGTATCAGATTTTGCTGACTTTAAAAAATCCAGAGCTGGTATTACTTTTTCATGGCCCGGAAAAGGAATGCGACGGGGTTCGTGGGTGCCAACAGCGATAACAATATAGTCAAACTCTTTTTTAAGTTGAGTAAACTTGTCGCTGTCCATATCAACGCCGTAATTAACATGAATATTAGGCATGCTCACGAAACGGTCGATTTCGGCCTGCCAGGAGGCCAGAGGCAACCTTTCCCAAGGAATCACCTGGGCAAGTTTACCGCCCAGTTGTTGGTCTTTCTCGAAAATATGGGCCTCAACACCAGCCCGGGCAAGTTGATAGGCTGCGTTTATGCCACCAGGGCCACCGCCAATGATGGCAACTTTCTTACCGACAGGCGCTTTTGTATTTGGTGCAGGTACGTTTAAAATTGATCGACCGAGAAGGGCAACATCGATTGGTTCGTCAACAACCTGCCGAGAACAGTTTTCCATGCAGAGGTTGGGACACACGGCCCCGCAAACAGAGGCGGGGAAGGGGGTATACTCCATGATCAGTTCGTAGGCTTCCTGAATTTTACCTTCACGGAGAAGTCTGAGCCTGTCTATTGTCGGAATATGAATAGGGCAATAAAAAGAACAGGGAGCAGACGTTTCCTTGTTTGCCCAGTAGGGAGTCTTTCTGCGGAGATCACCTGTTTCAATAAGACCAATTGGCGACCTGTCGAGACCGGGCGCCAGGTCGCGAAGAGGGTCTCCACCACCAAAACCCTTATCCCAGACCTTGGCCCTGAACTCCTGCATAGGCATAGGGCCGCTGAACATCAGGGCTCTCTCTTGCGGGGTAATGCCCATCAGTATTTTCCATTCATCACGAATGGAAAGAGTGGCGAGCAGATCTGAGTGGCCAATGGTATCAAGGTACTCAGGCATACGATCCATCAGCCATTGCCATTGATCGTCGTCAGGGGCGATCTCTTTTACATTGTTTTTAGAGTACGAGTTGTCTGTCTCTCCACGAAAATATATCCAGCCGCCAACCATACCGACACAGGGGCGGTAGCCAAGAATGTTTTTCGACTTCGGATTAACACCACAAACAATAGCGATACCACCACAGTTAAATTCAGCAAAGGTGTCACCAACGGAACCAAGAACCCATAGTTGTGGGCGGTTATAATCCGGATTCCATTTAGTCATGGTAAGCGCTCTTGAACCAAGAGAGCCTTTAACCATAACACGTCCTTCCGCCATGGCATTACAAACACCATTGGTTGCATCACCAAGAATTACTATGTCAGCGCCAATATTAAGGTAACCAACGTCGTCAGAGGCAGGACCGTTACTTATAATAGTCGTCCCCGGACGCCCCATGCAGCCTAATCGCTGGCCAACCGGACCGCTTATGTTTATGAGAACCGGTCCTTCGGCACCGACAAGTCGGCCGCCGACATTATGCTGACCGTAAGTCTCCAGGTTAAGAGTCGTGGATTGTTTGAATGCCTGCTGAACCAACTTTTCAAAGTCTTGAGAGCTGACTCGAAGACCGTTTTCGTCTAAGCCTTTTACCGTGATGGCTTTAGTATTCTCGCCTTTCACTTGCATACTCCTTTGGGTATATTTTTGAAATTAACAGACATATTTAATTTGCAGTTTATCAGCAACATCCTTGTCTGCTATTCCAAGAGCATCTGACATGCCGATTGGTAAGCATTGAGATCGGCCGAGAGGCGCCATGATTTTTTTCATTTCAATTCGAATGCCGGAGAAAACATCAACGACTCGCTGTGCTACATCATCTGGATTAAGTCGTCGATATAATTTAGGGTTCTGGCTGGTAATACCTTTAGGGCAAATACCAACATTACAGACATTGCAACGGTCTTTCTCACTGCCAAGGCAGCCAGCCGCAGCCTGCATAATGTACTTGCCGATATGCACGCCAGAGGCACCAAGCATAATGAGAGCCATACCATTTTGCGCAACATTTCCATTTTTACCGACACCCCCGGCAGCAAAGAGAGGGATCTCGTTTTGCTTGCCCTGGGCTACTAGGTCAAGATAACATTCACGAAGATTAGAGGCTATCGGATGACCAGTTGCCTGCATACTGATGTTATAGGCGGCACCTGTACCACCATCAACACCGTCTATAAGCAGAGCAGCTGCATAGGGATTACGAACCAGATTGTTTAAAACAGATTTAGCTGAGGTTGATCCTGATATTTTGGGATAAACCGGGACTTTGAAATCCCAGGCCATTGAAAGTGTCTGAATCATCTTCATTACACTTTCCTCAATTGAATACAGCGTCTGGTGGACAGGAGGTGACGGCAGATCGACTCCTTGAGGCACTCCGCGTAATCGAGCGATGAGCTGGCTGACCTTGAACCACATGAGAAGTCCGCCATCACCAGGCTTGGCGCCCTGACCGTATTTTATTTCAATAGCTGCAGGTTCACACTGCATCTCTGGAATTGCACGGATAATCTCATCCCAGCCAAAATAACCGGAAGCGATCTGTAGAATGATATATTTTAAAAATTTACTTTTTAAAACCCAGGGAGGGCAACCACCCTCACCGGTACACATTACGACTGGTATCCCCAGAACTTCATTGCAATAAGCGACACCCTGCAAGAGACCGAGCCACATATTAGGTGACAGGGCTCCAAAGGACATTGAGCCGATAATGAAGGGGAAGATCTCACGGGTAGGAGGAATCCACTCACCGGTTTGCTTGCGCCTCAGGTACTCTTCTGGTGAAAGAATACGGCCAAGAATGGTGTTCAGATAGAACTCATGCCGCCCGGCATCAAGGGCAGGGTCAGTGAGCATTGAGATTCTATTGAACATGATCTGATCAAGGAGGCTGGAACGGTCATTACGTCGACCGCCACGTTTTGCCGCGTCGAGTTTCTGGTAACTATGGAAACGGGCGCGTTCGTCATTGGCGTTTGGCTTAGGGCCAATGGCTTCATTAGGGCAAACCATGGAGCACATGCCACAACCGATGCAACGATGGTCGAGGTCGGTTTTTTGACGAATTCCCACAAATGTTTTGTAGTCACTGCCACGTTTTTTCTGAAGTATATCCAGACGAGGCATTCGTTGACGTCTATAGGTCAGCTGAAGGCACTCTTTGGGGCAGACAGACGTGCAACGCCCGCACAACTGGCATCGGTCTTCGCGATGCTCAATTATCCAGGGAAGATCGTGGTATGTTAAGCTGCTTGGTGTAGAGGGAATGGATCGAATTGAGACCATATCTTATACTCCTTTCGGTCAGGTGGAACAATAATACTGTTTTCGCGCATTGGTTGAAAATCAAGAGATTTGTCTCGTTCGGGTATCATTGCATCAACACCGCACATTTCAGAGGCCAGGGCCCATTCTCCAGGATTTCCGCCTATAGTAGCCGGACGTAATTTCTTGGAGTCCATGCACATGATTGTTGTTTCATCGGGTAAGGTACCCATAACACAGTTTGGTCCGTCGATAATTAAGCGTCGGCAGACATCCCTGAGCCCTTTCAAGAAGTCGCCCTGAGGATGATTACTCAGTTCAACGGAATTTAGAGGAGTAATGACATGCTTGTATGCCTCTAAAGGTAATTTAAGTTTACGAATAACGTAGTGAAGAATGTGGGCAAACACCTCTGAATCACTTTGGTATCCGGTGTATCCAGGCCAATGCACCCCGGACAGATACTCTTTGATTGGAATAAAAGCGGTGTTTTCACCATTGGTCATTGTGGCAATACCCTGAACAAAGAAGGGGTGGCAGGCATAAAGATTAATGCCATAGTTGGTGTTCTGACGGCCCTGTGCCATACAGATTCGAGAGGATATTCTGTTATCGCTCAAGCGAAGGGCGTCGCCAATAGTGAGTGGCCAGCCAACTTCTTTGATTATGGCAACGTCAGGCCAGAAACCAAACACGGTCAGGTCTCCGTTATTTTCTTCGCCGTTTTTACGCAGTGCCAGTCGGGTGAGCATGAGTTCCTGGTCAATTTGTTCCTGCGTAAAACTGTCCCAACTGCTAGGGGTATTGTAGACGCGGACGAAGTACTGGTGCCGATCTTTGGCTTCGACAAGCGAAAAGTCGGTGTCAAACTCGTGGTCGTATTTAAGTGTGAAACCTTTGTCCTGCATGTAATCGTTAAGTCGATACAGGGCACTTTCAGTATGAGCAATTCCTGAAAGTATTGGATCGCCAGACTTATATTTATAGTCGGCAAAGGTCACACCTCGAAGCAGAAGTCCTAAACCGCTGCCGTCATATCCTTCCTGCATGGCCTCCATTGCCTGAAGTACCGAGTAGGGAGAGAATGGCTCAGATGCTGTCTTCATTGCAAGACGACACATAGTGGGTTCTCCTGTGGAAAATAATGTTTTATATTGAACGACAAAGGCACGATACGGCTCTATTAACGTGGGTCAGCGTAGTCGTGCCTTTTTGTGAAGCCTTCAGTCTAATAGCTAAAAACTTCTATATTTATCCTTTAAGATGTGAAACAAGGTCTTGAATAGATTTTTTTGCATCACCAAAGAGCATCATGGTGTTGTCCTTAAGAAACAGTTCGTTTTCTATTCCTGCAAAGCCTGGATTCATGCTTCGCTTCAAAACAATAACGGTTTGTGCCTCTTCGACATTGAGAACAGGCATGCCAAAAATTGGACTGCTTTCATTGGTTTTAGCGGCCGGATTAACGACATCATTAGCACCAATGACAAGAACGACATCAGTTGAGCTGAAATCGTCATTAATATCCTCCATGGCAAAGAGCTGGTCGTAGGAGACATCGGCCTCAGCTAAAAGCACATTCATGTGGCCAGGCATTCGTCCTGCGACTGGGTGAATTGCATATCGAACCTCAACACCTTCTTCTTCGAGATAATCACCAAGTTCACGCACTGCGTGCTGAGCCTGTGCCGCAGCCATTCCGTAACCTGGCACAATGATAAGTGATGTCGCATTTTCAAGAACGGTTATAACGTCTTCAATCTCGTAGCCTTTAACCGAACCGCCAGGACCATCCGCAGCTGCCTGGGCGGCACCTTCAGAAACTGTCCCAAAGGCGCCAAAAAGAACATTGGCCAGAGAGCGGTTCATGGCCTCGCACATGATCATGGTCAGAAAAATTCCTGATGCCCCAACAAGTGAGCCGACAATAATCAAGGCATTATTGTTTAGGGCGAACCCTGTCATGGAGACCGCAACACCGGAGTATGAATTAAGAAGTGAAATAACGACCGGCATGTCGGCGCCACCGATTGGTATAACGGATAATACACCCAGCAATAGAGAGAGACCTATGACCAGGTAGAAAAATGTAATGTTTGTTGGATCTTGGTAGATCATGACAGAAAGGGCGACAGTGGCAAGGACGATCAGGCCGTTAACAAACTGTTGACCTGTGTAGGTAATAGGCTGGCCGGAAATAATGCCCTGAAGCTTAGCGTAGGCAATGATTGAGCCGGTAAAGGTCAATGTGCCGATAATCACAGATAAGAGCAGGGTGGTCATTGAAAAGCCGCCGATCTGGGATACCATGCCGGCGCCGTATAGATCACCTTTCAGCTGGAACTCAGAAAGTGCAACCAAAGCGGATGCCGCACCGCCACACCCGTTAAAAAGGGCAATCATCTCCGGCATTGAGGTCATCTTAACTTTTATAGCGGAATATGCACCAATAATTGTACCGATAATAATGCCGATTATAATGAACTTGAATGATAGGCCGGATACCATTAAGGTTGCGATAATCGCCAAGCTCATACCGCTCATTGAAAGTTTGTTGCCAAGTCGTGCTGTGGCTGGGGAACTCAAGTTTCTCAGCCCAAGCATGAAAAGAATAGCTGAAATTAAATATGTAAAGTTAATGAAATTTTGGCTTAACATTAGAAAACTCTCTTGTGTAGAATTGGTTGTTCTGTGAAAAGAAGATATGTGTTGTTTTTACTTAGTTACTTTCTCTTTCTTTTTGAACATCTGTAGCATGCGGTCGGTTACCATGTAACCGCCAACAACGTTAATTGTTGCAAAGATAACAGCTAACATACCGATAATTGAAGTTATATTCATCTCCTTTGCATTGCCGGCAGCCATTAAAGCACCAAGTATAGCGATACCTGAAATAGCATTTGAGCCGGACATCAAAGGGGTGTGTAAAGTTGGCGGAACCTTTGAAATAAGTTCAGCACCGGCAAACAGCGCAAGAACAAATATGTAGAGTCCTATGAGTATGGAGCCGTCCATGTTAGTTTCCTCCTGCTTCTGACATGATTTTCTTGGTCATGGCATGTATTATCTCGCCGCCCATCGTAATGATAGAGCCAGCAGTGATTTCGTCTTTCATGTCCATCTTAAAGCCTTTTTCATCTGTAAGGTGGACGAGAAAGCGCTCAATGTTTTTTGAAAACATTTGACTTGCGTGAAACGCCATTGAGCTTGGCAGATTGGTGTTACCAATAATCAGTACACCATGCTTAACAACGTCCTTACCCTTTTCAGTCAGTTCACAATTGCCGCCCATCTCTGCAGCAAGGTCGACAATTACAGAACCAGGTTTCATTGATTTGACATGGGCTTCAGTAATCAGAATAGGTGCTTTTCTGCCTGGAATAAGCGCAGTCGGAATGACGACATCAGATTTAGCAATATGCTTGGCAATCATGGCAGCCTGCTTCTGCTTGTAGTCGTCAGACATCTCTTTGGCATAACCGCCTTCACCAGCACCACTTTCATCACTCTTAACTTCAAGGAATTTTGCACCAACACTCTTGACCTGCTCTTTGACCTCGGGGCGAACGTCGGTAGCTTCAACAACAGCCCCCAGTCGTTTCGCAGTTGCACAGGCCATGAGCCCGGCAACACCGGCACCAAGAACCATAACTCGGCACGGTGCAACGGTACCAGCAGCTGTCATAAGCATTGGGAAAAATTTGTTGATTGAGGCCGCAGCAAGAAGAACAGCTTTGTAACCGGATATGGTACTCATGGAGCTTAAGATATCCATACTCTGAGCAAGAGTTGTCCGTGGAATTACATCAAGTCCAAAAGAGGTGATCTTCTTTTCGTTAAGTTTGTTGATCAGGTCTGGGTGGATAAAAGGTTGGATAATAGAGATCAGGGATTTATCCTCGCCGTATGTTTCAACTTCTTCAATGGTTGGCGGTTGAACCTTTATAAGTGTTTCAGACATACTGGCAAGTTTTTCAAGAGATGGCTCTATGGTTGCGCCAATTTCTTCGTACATGCTATCAGCGAACCCGGCTTTATCGCCTGCACCACTTTCAATGCAAATGTTGAAGCCGCTTTTTATGAGCCGTTTCACGGAGTCGGGGACAATCGCGACTCGATTTTCTCCTGCTGTGGATTCTTTCAGGACGGCAATGTTCATTTATTTTTCCTTGAAATTTAAGAGTTGTGGTGGTCAGAAAACCTTATCCGGACGTTCTTATCGTATACGCCTTGCCATGTCAAGGAAAACCATGAGCATTGAGAGCAAAAGATGGTACCAAAAACCCTGGCAAGGCCCGTCACAGAGTCCATTTCCCCCGATGATCAGAGCGAAAAATTGATTTCTGCAAAGTTGAAAAAAATTGAGGGCCTGATATCTCTTCAGCCCCTAAAGAAGAAAGATGGCTGGTGTGCATTTGGCAATCAATAAAATCAAAATCCCACAGGGCAAGCTTTTGCGAAAGGGCATAGAGTGCCGCCTTCGAGGCATTGCTCTTCGTAGCGAACATTGATTCGCCAAAAAAAACGCCGCCCAGTGAAATCCCATAAACGCCGCCAACGAGTTCACCTTTATGCCACGATTCAATTGAGTGTGCATAGCCACGTTCATGCATTGTGCAATAGGCCGCCCTCATCTCTTTGGTAATCCATGTTGAATTCGATTGACCAGCGCGTGGTTTTGAACAGTTGTTAATTACCTCACTGAATACCGTGTCTGCGGTAATAGAGAATGCACCTTTTTTGAGTTCTCGGGCCAATCGTTTGGATAAATGAAACTTGTGGGGCTGCAGGATCAGTCGTGGGGTAGGGGACCACCAGAGAATCGGTTCACCTTGGGAGTACCATGGGAAGATTCCCATCTGGTAGGCCATGAGGAGCCTTTCCGGTGATAAATCCCCTCCTATAGCGAGCAGACCGTCTTCACGGGCAAGCTCAGGTGGGGGGAAAAAAATAGAGTCAGAAAGTTGAAAAACGGGCATCTGTCCTTCGTGGGCTGGTTGACGTCGTTGTTACAAATAGTAGCCTGAATCGTTCGCTGATAAGGCTGTAGAGCATAATTGATTGGTGAGGTTGTGACAAGGTCTTCGTGGGCTGCTGCTGATTTCTTACCTTGTCTGGTTTGGTGTGGTTCTCGACAGGTTGTTGTCCGGAAGTGTGGAGAAAAATCCGATTTCGCGGAATGTGACCCTGGTTTTGGTGTGGTTGGGGGTGAAAAAAAACCAGATCGTTGTGACTCATGTTCTGTGCCGAGGATATTGTTGTTTTGGTATTTGTTGCAATATCAGATAGGTAGCGCCTTGCTGGGGGCGGAGTGTCGAGTTGATGGTTACGTGGCGCGCTCCTTGCAGATGAAATGGTGCAGAGTGTAATCGGTTACGATGTCCCTCGACATGTCAGAGAGCAGAATGTTCATCAGTTAATTGGAAAGAGATCGCAAATGATAACCAAAGACAAAATTAGACAGGCATTATCGATTTTGATGTTGAGCCCAATCTATTTCAAATTGGACCTCTCTGCCCGGCATGCCCTGGTAAAAGAATACTGTTACCGTTATTACAACACTGAGAAGTAATCTCCCTTCCTTCTTTTTCTTAAGGTGTTCGCTTCCCCCTCCCCTTAACCAATTGGTTTCTTCTGTATTTTTTTTGTAAACATCTGACAATCAAGTCCGGAGTTTTTGTAGACCACAGTTGACGGCAACTCCTTGGACTTGAAAGCCATAGCGCCACAGCCGTAGGGATGAGCTGGTTCATGGGTTATGAAAAAATGACGACAGCCAAAGCAGTTAGGTCGAGTGGTCTTTATAAGCATTGTTTTTTATTTATGGATCAGATGGTTCCAGAAAACCTTATATACCTTGCAAGAGTCCTTGATTGGCTTGAAATGAGATGACGTGTTCCCGGCAAGATAAAGTGTTCTAATTGGGTGTTGGCGTATTGGAATATTGTTTTTTACAGCTATAAGAAGCATTTCCATCTCGAAATCATATCCGGTTGCCTTACAGTTTTTCGTGTGCGTGAGTAATTTTGTGCCCACTCCTCTTAATCCTGTTTGTGTGTCAATAATTTGAATCTTTGATACAGACTGAAAAATAAGGGCAGATAACCAGTTACCTAGTTGGCTACGCCATGGAACAACTTCTGCGCTGAGTTGACGTACTCCTAGGTGTAACGAATTTGAGTCATTTTGCATGGCTTTGACCAGCAGAAGAATATCATCAACATGATGTTGCCCATCGGCATCAGCTGTTACTACACCAACTTGTGCATTTGAAAAGTGAGTTTGCCAGTATTCAAATCCTTTTTTAAGCGCCGCACCTTTCCCAAGGTTTTGTAAATAGGTGACCAAATGAACGTCATAATTAATTACTTGATTGAACATGTCATTATACAATGGCGCTGACCCGTCATTAACAACGATAATCTCTAAGTTGTCTGATTTACCCCTAAGGCCCTCGACTGTCTTTACGAGTTCCGGACCTGGTTGATATGCTGGAATTATTACTGAAACTCTATTCATTTGCTTTAAATTAGAAAAGCCTCTGAAGCTTAATGCTGGAATCGCTATTCTGTCCATCTATGTTGATGTAATCAATTTTATAAAACTCTAGGCCTGCAAATTTTCGGTTGGTTATTTTTTCTATCCATTCGGTAACCTGGGGCGATACGTTGTACAAGAGACAATAGTCATATGATGTTAAGTTCCTAAGCAGTGACTCCTCCGTTGCTGGAGCAGAGCTGTAGCTAACTCTAGCGGGTTGAAGGTGGTAAAGTAGACGAAGGCCCAATAGGTTCTCGCCATTTCCAGGAATAACATAAATTTTTACATCAGCGCTGGGGGTAATTTTTTGTATGATTTGATTGGCAATTTTTTCAGACATTGAATCAGGAGCGTCTTGCTCTAATCGTTTATTTCTAGAAACGACCAAAAAAAGTGTGATTAAAAGACAAAAAAACATAATCCATGTGGTTTTAAGGGCTTTTTCTATGGAAAGGTGCCGTCCTAAAGAAGTCACTAATGTAAAGAAAATAATCGCTCCAAGATAGATGTTTACATAGCGAGTCATGCCAAGTGTATGGTCAAAACTCCCACCTACATTAAAAACAATAATTTGCATGAAATAGAGCATTGAAAGGTAGACTAGAAAAAACAAGCTCATTAAAGCGAGTGAAACTTGATAGTCAATTTTTCGAGAAGTAGTCGATTCTCGTATAATATTTTTCCATAAAAAGAAAAGCAGAATGTACCAGAATAAAAAAGGAAGGTTTAGTCGGTCTGCTGGGCCAATAGTTATGCTTTTGATAAATATGGTGAATCCTTGCCAAATAGTCTCGTTAGAAAATATTTTAAGGCTGTTGATTATGCTATGCTTGTTGACTGCAGTTGTGATTTGAGTGAAACCCATTCCATGGCAATAGGATTGCCACGAAAATTTCACAAAGAAAACGCTTCCTGCAATTGCCAGAATAGATGTTGTTATTTTTGCAATATTCCGGGGCGGAACTTTTCTTACAAACATAAAAAAACTTATTGCCAGAAGGGAATAACTCAGAAAGATACCGATTTCTTTCAATAGGTAAAGATGGAGAAGTGGCATTGACATAGTCAGTAATTTTGTCGACGTTTTTTCGGTACTAAAAATGATCCAGAGCATAGCCCCGAAATAGGTGGCGAGTAAGAAATCTGGTGATAATTTGGCTAAAATACTTCCAAATTGCAGGGTTGCTAGAATTATGGTTATGCCGAGAAGAAGTAATGATAACTTTAATCTGTGTGGTTTTGTCACAACAAAAATTGCCGAAAAAAACATGATATTTTGTGCAAAATAGGAGAGTGCTGGAGAGTACTCTCTAGTAACCTTAAAGAAAAAATAGTGTATGAGAGAGGTGCCAGGAGTGTATGAAAGGTGGCGGGGCATGATACTCGTCTGGCTGTCAGGAAAATGATTGGTGATGTGGAGATATTTCCCGATCACCCCCCAATAGACATAGTCGTCAATAACTGAAAATGGCATGTCGATTGTGTAAAGATAGGCGAATACAATGAGCAGAAGATACAAGACTAATTGTGAAGTTGTGATGTCTTTATACTTAAGGGGGGAGCGGATGAGGTGAAAAGCCGAAGCGGCAAAAAAAATATACCCTAGGGTGATTAAAAAATAGCTTCCTGTCTCCAGTTGGTTGGTTAGCCCAAGAAGAAAAAGTAATACCCCTAGAAAGGATACACTGAAGAAAGGGGCAAAGCGAAATGGTATATTAAATAATTGCCTGGAGGCGAATATGTACCCACCAAGACAGGTTGTAGTTAAGAAAATATTTATCATATGGAGAGTTGTTGGCTTTTAGAAAATAATCAATGCAATACAATGCAATGCAATACAAAGCGCTACATTTTTAGTTGTTACCTTTAATAAGAAATTTGGCTCCTAAATATGCGTTATGTATGTACAGCTTGCACTCTTGCCATGACTTAATTTTTTGAAGCTGTTTCAGCAGAATTGCAGGACGCCGGTAAAACCTGCTGTACATTTCGACTTGCTTTTTAAGCATAAACTCCTTGGTTAAGCCGTGGGGCACGAAAATGGGGGTCCAGTAGTTAAGGGAAAGCCAGTCGTCCTCTTGATAGTCACCATACTGTTTTGCAAGTTTATAGGATTCGGTTCCGGGAATTGGCGTGTTTATTGTGGCGATAATGTCGGTCAGGGGTATGGAAAGGGCGAATTCAATAGTGTCTTGAATAGTTTTGGGGGTGTCAATGTGGTGTCCGATGATAAAAAAGCCTGACACTTTAATTCTTAATGAGTTGCTCCAATTTGCCACATTCCGGACTTGTTCAAGAGTGATACCCTTCTTGATAAAATCGATAACTTTCTGGTTACCACTCTCAATACCAATTCTAATTTGCCAACAACCATGGTTGGACATGAATTCCAAAGTTTCGAAGTCAAGGTTGTTTACACGTGTCATGCAGGTCCAAGGGAAATGGATATTGTCTGCATCGAGAAGCTCGAAGATTTTTCGTAGTCTTTTTTTGTCAAGGACAAAAGTGTCATCAAGAAATGCGATTTCTTTGGCACCGTAGGTAAAGATGAGCTGTTTTATCTCATTTACAACATATTCAGCAGAAAAAAATCGTGTTTTCCTGCCAAAGGTATTGTTGTCACAGAATATGCAGTGGTATGGGCATCCTCTGCTGGTGAGCATGTTCATCACTGGCTTCTCTCGATATGCACCAACCGGTGGTTTGTAGATTGAGAGATCTTTACTGAGATGCCGGGCTGGCAATGGAATTGAATCCATGTCCTGAATATATTCCATACGGCCAGTTTTCTGAATGCCGTTTTCTAAATAATAGAGATTTGGCACATTTGCTAGTTCGCCTTTTTGATGCAGTAAAAAGGATACAAGTTTTGTCAGCGGTGTTTCACCTTCGTGGGTTATGCCATAATCGAATACACCGGTTTGCATAGTTTGTTCAGGCATGGCACTCATGTGAGGGCCACCAATAATAATATGGATGCCGGGAATTGTTTTGCGCAGCATTTCTGCAAGGGAACGTGCTCGGTAGAATCCAACAGTTGTGGATGTTATGCCAACTATCACCCCATTTAATTCTTTTACTTTAGAAATGAACTCTTCATGGGTGACGTTGAGAGATTCACAATCCATTACGCAAACATCTTCGCCGGCTTTTTCTAATGCAGCCGCTAAATAAAAGATCCCCAGAGGCATCTGGTGGCCGCCAATGTCACCAATATCTTTTCCATAGCGTTCGGCACTTGTGATATAAGGATTTACTAGAAAAATCATTTTAGACCTTTTGTGTTGTTTAGGGGGGAAAGCTTTTTAGCATAATGCTCAAGGCCTTTGAGTAAGGTGAAGCGGCCTAAGGGGATGATTTTACAGGGGAAGCTGTTAACGAAGATGGGATTATCGCAGAGCCCTCCGGAAAGATACATCTTTTCAGGTGATCCGGCAAAACGATAGGCGTTAACTGCGATACCCTTGATGAAACTGGCAACAGCGTCAGCGACCGGTGTGCCGGCGATGACGGCGTCAAAAATGTGGCTCATGCCCAAAACCCCGCAGGTAATTGAGAACGTTCTCAGAGGGGCGGCCATCTTTTGGTAATCGAGATTGTAGTATTTCTCAAGCAGCTCTATTGTAAAACCCATGGAGGCACCGCATTCGGTGTTCCAGTCCATATCTTTCAGCACCCCATTCTGCATCGTGATGAATTTGATATCACGGCTGCCGCAATCGAGCAAGACATAATCCTTTTCGTCAATCAGGGCTTCCCCTCCACGTGCCAGGGCGATAAGCTCATTAATATACTCCCCGCAAAAACGCTTGCCGTTATGACCTGTGGCAATGTCGACCGCTATAGTGCTCGGCAGTTCCTTGGTGGGTACAATTGCAGGTTGATTGTCGGGAGAGGAGATGTCCCAGAACTTGCAGTATGATGTGCCGAAATCACCGAGGATCATCGCAGTGCCCCGGACAGTTCGAGAAAGGCCTGGATTTTGGCCTTGGCACTGTTCCCTGTGTGAAAGTCCACATCGACAAAAAGGGCCTGCGGGTGTTGGTCAGCTAAAAATTTCCCCAACGCGGTTTTGGCGCAAAAAGACTGGGCAAAGAAAACGGTTGGGATCTCCGGATTGACGAGTTTTTCCAGTTCTTCATCGGCTGGAGTTTTGTTCTCCATGCAGCGTGTCCAACCGAAGATATGGGTTGAGTCAGGAAAAGGGGCAAGAACGGCAAAGTCTCTGGGCGGGACTCCCCAGAAACCGGCTCGAGCCTCACAAGGCTCCTGTTTCGAAAAAGGCTCTGTTGATTTGACACCCTCGGTGATTTGTAGAAATTTAGCGGTTAAGTCAAGTCTGGTCAGGGAGATCGGGGTGCCATAGGCTGCGGTATCAATGTTTCTGGTGCGGATAACCGGAATGTTTAAGAGCGCTTGGAGTATGGTCGAAACGTGCAACGCACTGTCGCATTTGCCTGGGCCGACATCGATAAAAATTGCATCAAGATCAAGATGCATGGCGTTAAGAACAACGGTACGTAAAATTGCACAATAAACTCTTGGCAGGAAGGGAGAGGTTCCGTCAATACTTTGCGGAACCAACTTGGCGTCTAAGTCATGGATGGTAATCTGGTTGTTGTTGAGTTGCTGGATCACGGCAACGGGGGGCATGCCAACTATGCCAACACTGTTTAATTCACTGAAATCTATATTCATGGTTTGCTGAAAGCTGGTGCAGGCTATTCCTGTCTTCTTAAAAGCCAGAAGCCCAAAGGACAGATGATTAACGGCATGGCCCAGGCGGCAACGATTGGCGGCAGATAGGCGGCTTTGGCCATTGACTGAGAGGTGCTCCACCAGATCCAGGCAGCAAAGGCAAGCCCGCAACTTACCGGAACAGCGAGGGTGAGGTCTCGTCTCCATTTATTGCTGATCAGCAAAATAACCGGAAGTCCTATGAAAATAAGGGGGAGACCCAGAAAAATAAAGGATAGTCGGCTGTGCAGATTAACCATCTCCAGGAGTTTATCTGATTTGGCATCAGTTAAGTTGGAGAACAAGGTGCTGATTGATTGTTCGCTGGTTTTGTAGGTTGGGGCAAAAAAATCTTCCGGTGTTTCTGGCAACGAGACCGTTGTTTGCTCAAAAAGCGTAATCGTGTAGGTGTTGTCAGCCATACTGACAGGTGTTTTTGTCTGGCCGTCATAAAAAGTCCACTTGCCGTCCCATAGAGCTTTTTTGGCTGTCAGCAGCAGCTTTGGTTCGAAGCGGGAAGTCAGCTCAGTGTAGGCAAAGTCAGTGAACGTGTCTTTGCCTTCTGTTGATCGGATAAAGGTGTAAATCCCTTGTTCTCCCCTGAAATATGTGCGGCCCTTCCTGAGAATGCCCTTGGGGATTTTCTGGTGAACCTCCTCATTCCAGATACGTTCAGTTTGAGTAAACGTTGGGGGTAAAATCCATTCAGCGAAACCTAAGGCTGCGAGTGAGACTAGACAGGCAGACAGTAAAAGGGGGCGCGTGATCCGTGAGGTGCTTATACCCCCGGCTTTTAAAGCCATAAATTCATGGTTGTGGTTAAGCAGACCCAGGGTAATAACTCCGGCCAGCAGAATACATACCGGTTGGAGCATATCAATCATAAAGGGGATTTTGAGCAGAAAATATTTTGCGGCAAGGCTCATCGGCATCTTAGCATTCATAAAATTGTCGATGCGCTCAAAAAAATCGACAAGTAAATAGATACTCACTAAAGCACAGACGATCAGAAGTAAGTTCTTGAAAAACTGTTTGATGAGATATCGATCGAGCAGGGTCATAGTTTAGTTTAGCTTCGCATTGCGATAACGATATGGTGCGCTGAGAAAAAACCTAGCACGACCAGGAGTATACCTAAAATATTGGACATTCCCAGGTAAAGGACTGCCTCTCTCCACTGCCCGATTTTCAGTAGTTGGGTTGTCTCCCGCATAAAGGTAGAAAAGGTTGTGAAGCCGCCAAGGACGCCAGTAAAAAGAAAAAGCCGCATTTCCGGACTTAAGTGGGAGCTTTCAAAAAGGCCCCAGAAGAGGCCGATAAGAAAAGACCCGAGCAGGTTAACACTCAGCGTTCCGACTGGAAACGTAAGGCCGGTGAGGCTATGCACTCCGATAAATAGGCCATGCCGGAAGGCTGCACCAATACCGCCACCGATCATTATGAGTATGATTTTTATCATAAGCATGACACTTGAGGTAAACTGCTGTGAAAAAATAGTTTTCCTATGGCCTTGAGGCAGGTACTATAAAAAGGTTCGAGTCGCGAGCGTAATTATAGAGTTGTGAGTAATTTTAAAACTTGCCGCTAAAGCCTCAAACTTTGCTTTTTAATTTAACCGGCGGGCTGACGCAAAACTATGACAGCGATTGTTCAATGTATTCCAATATCGGCGGAACCACCAGGCCTTCATGACAACAGTGCCGATATCGACCGCCTGAAAAGGGCTGTGGAGGAGAAAACAGGCACTGGGCGACTTGTTGTTCCTATGGCTCAGGTCACTACTGTGTCACGCCGTTTTCGTCAAGCTAAATTTTCTGGTTCTGCCATTGTCAATGAGCGTGAAGGGCGGCTGGAGCTGGTTGATCTGCTCTCTGATCTGCCGGATGTGCTGCCGGCAATGGCGCTTGATTTAGGAACAACTCATCTTGAGGCGACGTTGATTGACCTTTTTACTGGGAACCGTCTGGCCTGGGCCAATAAGGAGAACTCTCAGATTTCCTGTGGTGATGACATTCTCAGCCGAATTCATTATGCCGGGCGTGCTGATGGTCTCAATGATCTTCATAAAAAAATAATTCGTACGATAAACGAGTTGGCAGGTGAGTTGGCAAAGTCGGCGGGCGTGCCTGTTGACCAGATCAGGGGCTTAAGTGTGTCCGGCAACCCCACCATGATCCATTTTTTTCTGAACCTTGACCCCTACAACATCTGTCGAGAGCCATACATACCTGTTATAAATGCACCAGACAGTTTTATGGCTGGAGAATTGGGCCTTTTGGTCTCAGCTTCAGCGCCGGTTATTATATTGCCAAGCGTTGGCAGCTATTTTGGCGGAGATCTCATCTCTGGGATTTTATCGAGTGGTATGGATACTGGCGACCAGATATCCATGCTGATTGATGTCGGTACTAACGCGGAGGTTGTGGTCGGCAATAAGGATTGGTTGATCGCCTGCGCCGGAGCCGCCGGGCCGGCACTTGAAGGCGGGGTCGCAAGCATGGGGATGCGGGCCGGGCCGGGCGCTATAGAGCATATTTGTATTGATCCGTCGACCAAAGAGGTGGCATATACGACCATTGCTGATGAGCCGGCGCGTGGGATATGCGGTTCTGGAATTATTGATCTGGTGGCGGAGCTTTACCTTGCCCAGATTATTGATCTGCGGGGCAAGTTTCGAGCCGGTTCGGCTCCGGGGCGGCTCTATGTGGCTGGTGATACACCCACATACACAGTTGTAGCAGCTGAACATTGTGCTGGGCACAAAGCTGTGGAAATATCCCAGGTTGATCTTGATGCAATGATGCGCTCCAAGGCAGCCATGTACGCAATTTTAACTACCTTGCTTGGGCAGGTTGGTTTAAGTTTTTCCGATCTGGCCAGGATTTACGTCGCCGGGGCTTTCGGCCGGCATATAGATCCTGGGAAGGCTGTTACACTGGGGATGTTACCGGATCTGCCGCTGTCCACCTACGAGGCGATTGGCAATAGTTCTCTGGCCGGTGCTGAGCAAGTATTACTGCATTCTTCAGCAAGAGAGCGCTGTCAGATGATTATGCAGAAAATCACTTATGTTGAACTCAACGTGAACCAGGAGTTTATGATGCGTTTTTCCGGATCAAAATTTATTCCTCATACGGATAGCTCACTGTTCCCTTCAGTGCCGGTATTTGGTCGATAGGCCTGCCGGTGTTTGGGGCAGGTGGCCGACAGTCTGCGGCCGAATATTTGGTTGCATTAATAAATAATGTTATGGTAGTGTTTTTTTCATTGTGCGCAGTCCCTTGGAATAAGCAGGGACTTTTTTTATGTGGGTCTGTTTGGCCCGTGAAAAGAGTGCAGCTGAAGTTTGTCAGTTCCTCTTTTTTTGACTTGGTATGTCACGGACTATGAGCCTTAAAAAACTAAAAACCAGCAGCCGTAGGTCTAAGCTTACACTCCCCAAGAAGACTGCTAAAGAGCGTCTCCGTGAATTTTGGGCAGTTTTCGGAAAGGATGATGAGGTGATCGTCATCATCAATGCTGACCCTGATGCCTTGGCCTGTGCGATGGCCGTGAAAAGACTTTTGCGCTATAAAGTGAAGAGTGTTGTTGTCGGGTATCCCAACGAGATCAGAAGGCTGAGTAACGTGGCTATGGTCGATCTTCTGAAGATTCCAGCTGAACGTTTGCATACTCTTGATCTCGAAAAGTACACAAAGTTCGTTCTTCTTGACTCTCAGCCTTTTCATCTTCCAGCTTTTGAAAATATTCATTTTGATGTTGTTATAGACCACCATCCTATCACCAAGGGTTGGGAGTCGCAGTATGTCGATATCAGGCCTGATTATGGAGCAACTGCTTCGATGATGATCGAGTATTTACGGGCTGCCAATATGAAGCCCGCAGTGGCAATGGCAACGGCGCTCTTTTATGCCATAAAAGTTGATACGCATAACTTTGAAAAGCGGGCCAATCTGGCTGATGCTATCTCCTTTCGATACCTTTTTAATCTTGCAAACCATAACATGGTCCGTAAGATTGAATTGTCGGCTCTGCGCCCCTCCGAGTTGAGTTATTTTCGTACAGCCCTGATGGACATGAAGATAAGCCAGCGTCGACTCTACGTCCATGTCGGAAAGGTTCGCAGTCCTGATATTCTTGTTATTATTGCCGACTTCTTCAACCAGGTGAATAAAGTTGCCTGGGTCTTTGTTTCGGGCATTCATCAGAAGAAACTGGTCGTCATCTTTCGATGTGACGGCTATAAAAAGAATGCTGGTAAACTGGCCGAGAAAATTTTTGGCCCTCTTGGTTCTGCCGGTGGCCATCGTGATGCTGCCAGAGCAGAAGTGCCATTGGAAAACCTTGACAAGGCCGACCAGGATTTTAAGACAACAACCTTGATGCGTCTCTCCAAAAGGCATTTATGAATCTCAAACCGAAAGTTCTAGCTATGGTCTTGGCCGGTGGTCGGGTCGATGAACTTAACGTTCTCACCTATTATCGACCTAAATCTGCAGTTCCTTTTGGCGGTTTTGCCAGGGTTATAGATTTTCCCTTGAGCAACCTGATGCAGTCGGGACTTGAACGGGTTGCTATTCTCAGTCAGTTCAGAAGTTTTTCCTTGATTAACCACATCGGCAGCGGCGCCGCCTGGGATATGATTGGCAGGTATCGCGGCATATCTATTCTGCCTCCTTCAACAGGGCATGCCAGTTCAAACTGGTATCGCGGTTCTGCGGATTCTGTGTATCAAAATTTCGATTTTATCAAGTATCATGCCCCGGAGGTGGTTGTTATTCTTTCTGGTGACCATGTCTATAATATGGACTACCAGGAGATGATCCGATATCACAGGGATAAAGATGCTGATCTGACCATTGCCTGCCTGGAAGTGCCAATCGAAAAGGCGCATCGATTCGGGGTTGCAAGTATTGACAGTGAAGACGGCCAGATTGGCGGACGCATTGTTCAGTATAAGGAGAAACCTGAAAAACCTACTTCCAACTGGGCCTCGATGACTATATTTTGTTTTAAGCCTGAGGTGTTGTATCGAACTCTGGAGAGCAATATCCGAGAGGATACCTCTTTTGAGTTTGGCCGTGATATTATTCCACGGGTGATGGCTGAGCAGAGAAAGGTGTATGGCTTTAAATTCTATGATTATTGGGGGTACACTAGAACTATCGAAGAGTTCTGGCAGACGAATATGGATCTGTTGGGGAGTGAGCCTAAAATTGATCTGAAGCGCCGGGGAATCCGCACAAATCTTGAACATAGAGGGATTCGTGATTTTCAACCGCTTAAGCTTGGCAGCCAGGCTCAGGTGCAGGATAGTTTGATTTATAATGGCTGTGTTATTGACGGTACAGTGGAACGATCGATTTTATTCCCCGGCGTGCATGTGAAAAAGGGTGCTGTTGTTCGTGACTCGGTTTTGTTTTTTAACAATGTCGTGGGTGAAAACGCGGTGCTTGATAAAGTCGTTAGTGATGTTAATACTGTGGTCGGTGAAGCAGTGAGAGTTGGAGAGAGTGGGCCGATTCACGATCGGCAGGCAACGGTCGTGGGATGGAACAACCATGTGCCGTCTGGTGCTGTTATTGGCAGCAACTGTACGATATACCCGGAACTGCCCCCCGAGAAGTTCAATCGAGATATTCAGAGCGGAGAGATAATTCGATGATGCATGTCAATAAAACATTGGTATTGCTCCTTGCCGGCGGGGTGGGCAGCCGTTTGAATATTTTGGTGCAGACCAGGGCGAAACCTGCTGTGCCTTTTGGTGGCCTATACCGGATTATTGATTTTTCCTTAAGTAATGTTATGAATTCAGGCCTGACCAGGGTCGGGGTGCTGACTCAGTACAAACCAATGTCGCTCATGAAGCATTTGGGAACCGGGGCGGCGTGGGATTTCACCGGCAGAATTCGCGGGGTTACGGTCCTGCCCCCCAAAACAGGTTTTAAAGACTCCGACTGGTACAGAGGGACGGCTGATGCTGTTCGGCAGAATATCGATTTTATAAAGGCCCATCCCTCCAAAGAGGTCTTGATTTTATCTGGAGATCATATTTACCAGATGGATTTTGACCATATGCTAGCGGTTCATCGTCGTAAAAATGCCGATATTACAATTGGTATGATGGTTGTGCCTATGGAAGATATTCACCAATTCGGCACAGGAATTGTTGATGACGATGATCGAATTATTGACTGGGAGGAAAAACCCGAAAAACCCAGGACCAATCTGGCCTCCATGGGTATTTATGTCTTTGATACTGACTATCTGCTGAATCTCCTTGAGGAAAACAGAGAAGAAGTTGATTTTGGAATGCACCTTATTCCTAAAGCGATTAGCCGCGATAGGGTTTATGCCTACCCATTTGAAAGCTATTGGCGCGATGTTGGTACCGTACAGGCCTATTGGCAGGCCAATATGGATTTGTTGAGCGATGATTCAGGCATTTCCCCTGAACAGTGGGGCATACGCTCGAATGTTGAGGCTGGAGGCGAGGTGGCCGATCGTTGCCCAGCCCGATTTGCAGCTGGATCGGTGGTTACAAACTCTTTGATTTCGGCTGGTTGTACAATTGAGGGCGAGGTCGTGAATTCGGTGCTCTCTCCCGGGGTCACTGTGGCAGCAGGTGCTGTTGTCAGGGACTCGGTACTATTTGATGACTGTCATATTGGCCAGGGATCTACCATCGATCTGACCATTATGGATAAACGAGTTATTGTCGGGAAGAATGTCCGGATTGGCCTTGGCGATAAAACTGTAGTCAATGGCAAATACCCCTCACATCTGTATAACGGCATTTCTCTGATTGGTAAAGATGCCCATCTTCCTGACGGATTGAAGATCGGGCGCAACTGTATTGTTTCCCCTTTGATTACCCCC
>JADGBM010000025.1 GCA_015231515.1 Desulfobulbaceae bacterium | reverse complement strand
CAGGAAATCGGTATCGCTTAGGTCAAAGGTTAAAGGTTAAATTCATTAGCAATTAGCCATTAGCCATTAGCCTTTAACCCCTAACCCCTAACCCCTAACCCTTAACCCTTTTTCCCCTCTAAACCCTTCTGAAAATATGCGTCAGGTTATATCCAAAATACAAAAAATTAACGAAGCAGAACTTACTGAGCTTAAAAGGCGAGTTAATATTGCTACGCTTATTATTCTGTTTTTTGTGATGATTCTGGTTGTTCGACTCTGGTATCTTCAGATTTTGCGGGGGCCTGACTATGTTAAATTGTCAGAAAACAATCGCATCCGTATGCAGTGGGTTAATGCGCCTCGAGGTAATATTTGGGATAGAAACGGCAAGGAGATTGTAACTAACCGGCCATTTTTTAATGTCACATGGGTGAGGGAGGACGCTCCGAATCCCGATATGGTTCTGAAGAAAATGGCGGTGATTCTCAAGGTAGATATCAGTGAGCTGCTGGAGCGAATTAGAGAGGGGCAGGATTACCCTCGGTATGTGCCGATCAGGCTGAAAGAAGATATTGACTGGAAGACATTAGTCTATATCGAAAATCACAGGTATGATCTGCCGGGCATTCGTATTGAGGTTTTGCCGTCACGTAAATACATTCATGATAATCTCGCTTCACACCTGATTGGCTATCTCGGGCGGATTAACCAAAAAGAGCTCAATGATGCGAAAAATGTAAACTACCAGCCGAATGATCATATCGGTAAACTTGGCATTGAAAAACTTTACGAAGATAAACTGCGGGGGGAAAAGGGGCAGCGCTACGTAGAAGTGGATGTGCAGGGATTTGAGCAGCGTGAGATTGCGGTTCATGAACCATTGTCGGGAAATGATATTAAGCTTACCATTGATCTTGATATACAAAAGGCCGCAGAGGATGCCCTTGAAAATAAGGGCGGCGCTGTTATTGTCATGGAGGTTAACAGTGGTCGCCTTCTTGCTTTTGCCAGCTCCCCTCCGCTGGAACTCGAAGAGTTTATTGGTGGTATCTCTCAAAAGGCCTGGGATAAAATGCAGCAGAATATAATGCATCCATTCCTCAACAAAACGGTTCAGGGCCAATACCCGCCTGCTTCCACCTATAAAATGGTTACCGCCTTGGCAGGATTGTCCGAAGGGGTAATTAATCAGGATACTATTTACTACTGTGCCGGTTCGATGATGTTGCATGGCCGAAGATACCATTGCTGGAAGAGAAGTGGGCATGGTGCAGTCAGCTTGGTAGACGCCCTGGCGCAGTCATGTGATGTCTATTTTTACCAGGTGGGATTAAAGGTTGGGGTTAATTCCTTGGCCAAATATGCCAGATCTCTTGGTTTCGGTACGCAAACTGGGATTAATGTGGAACATGAGAAACCTGGGCTTATTCCGACCACCGACTGGAAACTTAAGCAACGCAAGGAGGGGTGGCAGGAAGGTGAGACCATGTCGGTGGCCATCGGCCAGGGATTTAATCTCGCCACGCCTCTCCAGGTCTGTCAGATGACAGCAACAATCGCCAATAATGGGATTCGTTATCGTCCCCAGATTATAGAGTCAATAATGGATGAGAGTGGTACTATTACTGAGAAATTTGAGCCCATTGAGGATGGGCGCATGCTTGGTGATTCAAAGTCTCTCGGCCTGATTAAGGCCGGTATGCTGGCGGTGGTAAATGGTGAGCGTGGTACGGCCAAGCTCGTGAGGCTGGATGGGATTACAGTTGCCGGAAAGACGGGCACGGCCCAGGTTGTTAAACTTGCCCAAAATAAGAATGTTCCGGAAGATGAGATCCCCTACAAATATCGTGATCATGCCTGGTTTACCTGTTATGCGCCGGCTGAAAAACCTGAAATTGCCGTAACGGTATTGGTCGAGCACGGTTTGCATGGGAGTTCGGGGGCGGGGCCAGTTGCAAAATTAGTTTTAGAAAGCTATTTTTCGGATAGATTGGTGCACAAGGAAAAGGACAAAAAATAAATTAAATTAAACGGAATTCCTCGATACTGGGATAAACAGAGTCCGGCTTTGTCGGAGTAACTGCAGGATTAGATAGATAATGTTCAAGTTTGATAGAAGACTTCTGGTGAATTTTGATTGGACGCTTTTGGTGGTTCTTGCGGCAGTGGTGGCAATGGCGCTGGCCAATCTCTACAGTGCATCATACACGGGATTTTATGGTACCCCGGCCTATATGAAGCAGATATATTTTTTCCTGATGGGTTGTTGTGCCATTTTATTGATAATCAGTTTCGATTATCGGGCCTTGATAACTGTTAATTACCCAATCTATGTCCTGATAATTGTCCTAATCATAATTGCAATGGTTTTTGGTAAAACAACAGCTGGGACTCAACGTTGGATCAATCTTGGCTTCTTCAATCTCCAGCCTTCAGAACCAGCCAAGTTGTCATTGGTAATTGCTTTGGCCAGTTATTACTACCGTAAAGACACCGGAAAAGGGTTTTCACTTAAAGAGCTTTTGGTCCCTGGTTTGCTGACTGGCCTGCCATTTGTTCTTATTGTTAAACAGCCGGATCTTGGTACAGCCTTAATGTTGGGCTGTGTCTTTGTCTCTATGACTTTATTTGTCAAGTTGCGTTGGTCTACCCTCGTAACATTATGTTCCTGTTGCGCTGTTATTGTGCCTCTGGGCTGGAAGTTTGGTCTTAAGCCTTATCAGCGGCAGCGAATAGAAACATTCCTGAACCCGGAAAGTGACCCGTTAAATTCAGGGTATCATATTATGCAGTCGAAAATTGCCGTCGGCTCGGGAGCTAAATTTGGCAAGGGATACTTGGAGGGAACACAGGTCCACTTGGACTTTCTGCCCGAGCGCCATACTGATTTTGCATTTTCTGTGTTGGCCGAAGAGTGGGGTTTTATAGGGTCTGTGTTCTTTTTGTCCTGTTACTTCTTTCTTGTTTTTTTGGGATTAAATATTGCTCTTTCGTCTCGGGATAAGTTTGGTGTCCTTTTGGCGTTCGGGATAGTATCGTTAATCTTTTGGCAGGCTATAATCAATCTGGCTATGGTTTTAGGGTTGCTGCCCGTGGTTGGCATGCCGCTGCCCCTAGTCAGCTATGGAGGTTCATCCATGCTAACTACCCTGGCTGCCATCGGCATATTGTTTAATATCCGGATGCGCCGCTTCTTGGTGGGTACAAATTAACGGGTTTTATCTGTAAGGCTTAATCTGCGCGGGTCATTTTCTGGAGGGTGATAACAACAATAAAGCCAGTCAGGGCTAAGGCCGCTGTGATCACTAGTTCGGAGTCAAAGGCAGTGGGTATGATGTTTTTTGTGCTGAGCACATGAACTTTGCCGCGCACGGTTATACTTTCCAATATCTCTTTCCAGGGCCATATTTTACGCATTGATCCCAGCATAAAGCCGGTAAGTAAGGCCATAGTGGCGCCCCGGTGCTTGTCCATCATGTAGGATAAAAATCGGGAAAAGCCCAGCAGGCCGGTCGCACAGCCAGTACAAAAGATTGCAATAATTACAATATTGTCAGTCACAAACGGATTTTTTAATGCACCGGTAATAAATTGATACTTGCCGAGAATCAGGAGGAGAAAAGCTCCGCTGATGCCCGGTAGGATCATGGCACAAATCGCGATCATGCCTGCGAGAAAGATAAACCAAAGCGCTTCTGGCGTTGAAACCGGTATCATCCCGACGACCAGATAGGCCAGCATTGTGCCAATAAAAAAGGGCGCAAGACCACTCCTCCAGACATTAGCCTCGGTGCCAACCACGAAAATTGAGGCAGCAACTAAGCCAAAAAACAGACCCCAGGTCGGTATGGGATACTGTTCTAAAAGGAAGTGCATCAAGCTGGCGAGTCCGACAATGGCCAAGCCGATTCCCAGCATTAAGCAGAACAGAAAGCGGATGTGAATTGTCGAAAGCCCCTCTTTGAACTGTAGCGTGGCAAACTGTTTTAAACCGTCCCCCACGGAACTTATCGCTTTAAGCAGATCGGCATAAATGCCTGTGATAAGCGCTACGGTTCCGCCCGAAACACCTGGAACCAGGTCGGCACAGCCCATGGCAATTCCCTTGCTGAGCAAAACTACAGCTTCTTTAAGGTTCTTGGGGCCAGGGCCATTGAAAATACTGTCTTTCCAGGATTGTTTCGATCTGTTTTCTGTCACGTTGTATTCTTTATCTGTAATTTTGGTAACTATTCAGGTCTGCCATCCCTGCTCGCCTATCAACCTAACAAAACGTACATGTTCGATAACTTCTTGGGTGGTGACGCCATCTTGTTTCTTGATAACGGTAAGCTCCTGGCTTTGTCTTTCCCCAACGGGGAGCACCATAATGCCGGGGTCGGCAAGTTGATCCACCAGGGCGCTGGGGATTTCCGGGCCTGCTGCAGTGACAATAATCGCATCAAAGGGGGCGTGTTCCTGCCATCCTAAGCTGCCGTCATCGAGTTTGTAGAGGATGTTCAGGTAGTGCAGGCGGTCAAAATTACGACGGGCTTTAATGAACAGAGCTTTGATGCGTTCGACAGTGTAAACCTTCTCGCAGATGAGTGACAAAATGGCAGTCTGGTAGCCACAGCCTGTGCCGATTTCAAGAATTCTTGAAGTGGGTGTCAAGGCCAGCGCCTGGGTCATCAGGGCTACGATATAGGGTTGTGATATGGTTTGTCCTTCCCCGATTGGCAGGGCAAAATCGCCATAGGCTTGACCATGCAGGGCATCGTCAACGAACATGTGACGAGGCACGGTCTGCATGGCGTGTATAACTGCAGGGCTGGTAATGCCTCGGGGGATGAGTTGTTCTTCTACTAGCCTGCTTCGAGCCTTATCGTAATTATTCCGCATGGAGTTGATGGTCTGACTTGATGCCTGAACTCTTAAAATCTTCTTCTGTTAAAAGTCGGTATGTGCATGATTTGACAATGTCTGCCTTGATGTGAATGATGACGAGGTCGAACTCTTCTCGACCGAACTTATCGCCGATAAAAGGCGTCTTTCTTAATAGGCTTTGATTTTTATGAAAATAAATCCATTCTTCTGTCCCATCAGCAAGTTCTCGACGCTGTACCGGTTGGCCTAAAAGAGAGAGGACCTCTTTTGAGGTTGATTGTTGGGGGACTATGAGTATGGCGTCTGAGGCGAGATGTCTGATCTGATCCTTAGATGAACAGCCCGGTATAACCGTCAGTAGTGTAAAGGTCATAAGGCAGCATGTCAGCCATTGTTTAAGCAAGAGGCGTGCATTAACAGTTGTAAATGAAGTTTTTTTTGATTTGTTCATTAGTGGGTATGTCAATCGGCCTTAATGTTAATTTGATCAGCCCCTACAGCTGTATTCTATCGAATCGTGCAAAAAAAACGGCACGAGATATGACGGAGTAAAGGCTTTTTAGCGTGATCACAGCTATTTTGCAAGTTTTTGTCTTTGGGCAGCCAATTAATCTTTTAAATCACTGTTTTTGAATGGAATTTCTTGACCGGCGGCGAACTCGTGTTTTAAGATGATAGATATTGAATTTAGATAATTTCTACTGGATGAGGAAAACGCTATGCTCTGTCCCAAATGCGACTACATTTCATTTGACCACCTGACAAATTGCGCAAAATGCAATCATGACCTGGCCGAGATAGCATCACTGCTTAACGGAACAAGTGTGATCAGCGTTCAGGTGAATTATCTCGGAATTGCTGATGAAATAACTGCTGGCGATGATGCTGAAAATATATTTGCCACTGATACCGAGTTGGTTGATGGGGAAGGTCTTGATTCAGGCGCCGACTACAGTGATTCGTTTGCAGAACAAGAAGATTTGGTTGAGTTATCTGATGAAGAGTCGTTGGCGCTGGAGCCTGATACTGAAGTGAATCTTTCTGAAGATGAAGCTACTGGTCTTGAGTTGAAACTGGAGGGGCATGATACGGGTGACAATAGCAGACCTGAAATTGATTTCACTATGCCACCTGTGTTGAATCTGGATGCTTTCCAAACTTCGGAATCCGGCGCTGAATCGAATCGTGAGTCATCTTCGGATGATGCGGGTGATGAACCCGAGACGGAAGCTGCTAATTCGGCCGGGATTGTGATGGGTGAAACTGATGAAGTTGGCGAACAGCAAACCCCTTTGCCCGAGCTTCATCTGGAGGCTGAGTCAGGTTCTGACGCTGCTGATGAAGAATATGAAGATCAGCCCCAGGCCTCAGCCTTGGCTGACGAGCAGATGGAGGACTTTACGGAGTTGGAGGGTATTCATTCTGCTGATCTGGGTATTGAAGACTCGGCGTTGACTTTGGAGGTAGACGATGACGACCAGGGTTCCGGGCTCACGTTTGAAGGGGACCAGGACGGAGTTGAAATTGAGTCAGCAGGAGCAACAGGGATAGATCTGGGCAATATAGATCTTTCAGACTTGGTATATGCCCTGGATCCCGACAGCCAAGGAGATATGGAGGCAGATGGCGACAAGCCTGCTGCTGGTGTGATCAAAAGTTGCGTTCCCGATAATGAGTTATCACTAAAATTGGAAAGCGATATTGAACCGCAAATTTCTGAGGCCGATACTGACCCAGGCGGGCAAGGCACCGACGGCAATTATGAGCTCGGTGATCTTGGAATGTTGAGCCTGGAAAATGATAACGGCGATACTTCTGATTCAGTTGGTCGACCATTGGATTTTGAAGGTGGTGCCGACAATCTTGTAGACGCTTCTGCCTTGGATGATCCCTTTGATAGTCTGGATATCTCTGTTGACAGTGCCGACGATGACGGCATGGAATTAGACCTGGAAATCGATGACGATAAATAACGGAGAGAATGAAACGGCTTTAGTTCCAAGAACTGTTATTGCTGGTTTCAGGTCTCGATTTATGGCTTTCACGATTGACTGTGTTCTGCTCTTTTTTTTAATGGCGCTGGTATCTCTGGCTACAGGTCTAAATGTAGTGGCATTGTCAAGCTCTGGTCAGAGTTTTTTGGCAAACGTTCAGTTGCTGGGTGGTTGGTTGGTCTGGCTGCTAATGGGCGTGTGCTTATCAAGTATGTGCTATTTTTGCCTTATGCATGCTTGTTGTGGTCAGACCATCGGGAAAAAAATCATGGGAATACGACTTGAGTCGTATTCGGCAAATGGTCTGGGTGTGGGGATATGTTTTCTGCGCTGGGTGGGCTACATAGCCTCAGCACTTCCGTTTTTCTTTGGATTTCTATGGGCCTTACTGGATATTGAGGGGCGTACCTGGCACGACAGGTTGGCTGGGACAAGGGTTGTCTACGGCTGAAAAGTTATGGTAAAAATGCTCTTGCTAGAAAAAATGTTGACATACGAATGCCCCTAACATATATTAACGCTTTCTTTTCGCCGGGATAGCTCAGTCGGTAGAGCAACGGACTGAAAATCCGTGTGTCCTTGGTTCAAATCCTAGTCCCGGCACCAATGTTTAAAGGGGTTACAGCACTTTTCGCTGTAACCCCTTTTTTCTTTTCTGGTCGCTCTCTGGTAGTTGTGCAGAAAATTTAGTGAAACATACGTTATGTTGCTGATTTTATTATAAATAATCATGTCAAGTTTCAACATCAATAACATCAATCAAGCGGTAAATGTTTAGGGCGTTACTGAATACGTAGACTGCTAGCTGGTTTAGCCTATCAGCGCACAACGGACTTGCAACATTTTAATCCGTGTATCCTTTTATCTAATACTAACAGTTATAGGGTTAATGAATAGAATGGCACAATTAAAACTTAAATCAAATCAAGCCGCTCTTATTCTGGAAGTATCACCAGAAGGTGAAGTGAGTGTAGAAGCTGCTTTTCCTGAAGAAGTTGATGAGGCAGGTGACTTAGCTGGCGCAATTTGCACAGTAATAGGCCAGAAATTGACAGAGGATGAAGCTTTCCAGGATGAAGTGATGTCCGCTATTGAAGACAGCGAAGACTAACCTGTGCTCCATTTTAGACTTAGCTTTCGTATGCTTATGGAAGGTGTTGACTTTGTAAAGGGAAAAGAGCTGAAAGGCACATCTTAAGTGTATACGGTACAATCTTCTTTTGAATAAGATCCTGAAGACATCAAAAATTGATTCAGATGTTGCTAAAAAGATGAATCAAAAACCAGGACGCCGTCGCTTATTCCAGTTTCAGAGTTTAGCTCGTAGCTGACTTGAAAGGAAGCTTCGGGGATGGTACTGGAGTTTATAAGAAGCCCATGGCGGCCGCATTGGACAAAAACTTCACTGGTATTTGATAAGAACTTGGGGGTTTCGAATTGGGCTCTGAGGAATTCAGCCTCTTGTCGTAACCCATCCATTAGACTGTCGGTTGCTTCAACTATGCGAAGCATTTTGCAGCGTTTGTGAAGATTGCTTTGCAGGGTTTGTAAGGGAGCAATGAGTGCCTCAACTTTAGGGAGTATGGAATCTGCCGCTTGCTGGTCACCTATGTAATTACTTAGTGAATAACATTGGTTGATTAATTTTGGGCTAAGGGGGCGATTCATGATATGAAGAATCGTTTCAAGCTCCTCGTTAATCTGATTTAACTGTTCTCGGCACTCTGCTGTGGCGGATGGAATGCCTTGGACGATAAAAACCTTAAGCTGGCGAAAATTAAATAGAACAGATTCGCCAATTTTCTTGATTTCAGTAAAGCTATTTTTCAGAGACTTGGTAGCCTCATCATGTTCCTGTATAATCTTCTGTTCCTGGTCGAAAAGTTCCTGGCCCAAAATGACCTTTGTGCGACCTGAGAAGTTACAGGTGTTTGCTTGGAAGTCTCTTGTGCGGACAGTCAAGGAGAGGCAGTCTGCCCCTTTATCTAAAACAACTTGTTCTAAACCAATTAACTCAGAGTCATTCGAGGCACGTTTCAAGGTGACAACTCGTCCTTGTGCCTTGGCTTTGATAGAAGTACCTATTACGACTTGATCTTCGGCGAGAACCTGGCTCCCAGCGTTGATGACATTGATTTTGACATCCTTAGCAATGATTTTCTGGCCCTCAAAAGTGCCTGATACGCTCACGTATCCTTTGCTTTTAAGACTAAAGGCTCCTCGGACATCGCCTTTAACCACGATGTTAATCGCACCGCAGCCAAGATCTTCATCGCTCAGATCACCAACGCTATAATCAATATCTCCATTGATAGTAATGGTATCTTTTATGGCAAGTTGATTTAGTGTTTTGGGGTCGTTATTCAGGAGCGTTTTAAACGCTGCAATTCCTGATTTTTTGGCATAAAGGTAAGTTTTGGATGGGTCTGATTCGTCGTTTTGTCGTTTGATGGTGTTTTCGTCAATCTTTAAGGTCAGAGGCCGGCCTGAGTTAGGCTTTATAACTTTCCCCTGGGCTGAAGTGCCAGGTCTGCCTGCCGTATGATCATAAATTGTTGCAAGCAGCTGGTCTTGTTGCGCTGTAGGAAAAGTGTTAAGTTTTTTAAGGTTGCTATTGCCATGTGAGTCTTCAGCGCCGGCCTGTTTCTGCCAATTAAAATGCAGTTCTGAGAAACCATCTTTACCATGAGCTGGCAGGGCTCCGGTAATCGTGACCGTACTAAATTCATTATTTAGTAAGATAGATACCGTTCTGGGGAGTGGCCCTTCGGGAGAATCTTCTTCACTAAACTCTACATCCAGACCGTTTCTGACATTAGCCATCTCCACGGCAGGAAAATGTAATCTAAACGCTTTGAGAAAAAGATACTG
This sequence comes from Desulfobulbaceae bacterium, assembly GCA_015231515.1. NCBI lineage: Bacteria > Pseudomonadati > Thermodesulfobacteriota > Desulfobulbia > Desulfobulbales > Desulfobulbaceae > Desulfobulbaceae bacterium. The sequence continues at coordinate 23,543 of JADGBM010000025.1, read as the reverse complement.
TAACGCTAGAGCTAAGAGCTCATTGTCGACCTGGCCTCTTTGCGGCAGGTTCAGGTGCGCATTTAACTTCTGGTCGCTGTCAAAAGATAAGGACGCATAAATCGCCTTACTTATGTCAACTATCTCGATATCTTCAGATTTTTTTTCGTTCATATCAACACCTAAAAAGTAAGGAAAATGCAATCAACATGAGAGCAAACGATTCCCGGAGTAAGCTTTTCTCTCTTAGGCGAGCCTTTTTTTCGCAATACGTTCTATTAATTCGGAATTTACAGTTTAATTTGCTTAGGAAGCTGCGGGGATCAAACCCAAATAAGGTTACATTTCGCTTTTAATATCCGCAAAATGAAATATGGTATGTATATACCATATTGTCAAGGTTTACAGAAGGCAGAAGGGTTTTTGGCTATATTTAAAAAAATATGAACAAATACGTTTATCACGTATGCTCCACCATTTTCAATTAACAGCTTTCCTGGAGAGAATGTCACTTGCTTTATGTGAAATTAATTTCGTAGTATGGACGAGTGTGTTAATGAAAATTTGTTTAGTGGTATAAAAATTAGGAGATAGTGGTTGTGGGATCTGTCGGTCTTGAAGAAATTGAAAATATAAAAAATGAAATTGACTCTATGGTAAAAGAAAAAGTTCAACTGTTGTGCGCTCGCAGGGGACTGAAAACTGAGTGCCGGTTGTCCGTTAAAACAACATCCAAGAGTGGAGCAACAGAAATTCTTATCGTAAATCACCCTCATGAACCAACCTGCTCAGCATCAAAATGCACTTTTTATTATCATCGAGAGGGTCAACCACTCAGGTGTTTTGAATGTGAAAGATTAAAAAAAGTAAAAACCTATATAGGTTACAAGTTCCCTACAAACATTGTTAACGTACATCGGCGTTGTTCTCCAAGAGTTGCAACTCCAAGGTCTTCGGTAACATTTTCCCTCCAAAAAAGACAACGAATCTTTATTGGGAAAATTGGAGATATTTCAATGGAAGGAGCTAAGGTTTCAGGGACATTTAATGTTCAAATATCCAAAGGCGATATTGTGATGCCTTTTACAATGACGCTATTAGGTAAAGATGTGACCTCAAAAGAAACAACAATTAATGTGCCAGAAGCTACTGTTATATGGACGAAACAAGGAGAAGAATCAATGTCTGTTTTTGGAGTTAATTTTGACTTGAGCCAAAAAGATTCAAAGGTTTTATCGGACTATATTGATATGCGCTCCATTGAAGAGTTAAGTTAGCTTGTGCTCTTTGTCTGCTTTTTCTTATGTGACGTGGTCAAGATATGAATTTCTGCGACACTTATGATGTCATACTGCTAATCTTAAAAATATCTGCCCTAGTAAACGTGATACCGTTGGATTCCATGGCGAGTCCGTTAGTGAGCTGAAAGATGCTTTTCAAGAGACTGTTGATTTCTATCTTGTGAGTTGCGAAAAAGCGGGAAGAGAGCCAAATCAGCCGTTTTCTGGCAAGTTCGTGGTGCGTGTTGAGTCTTCTTTGCATGCAGAACTTGCTGCAGCAGCCGTTCAGGCCGGAAAAAGCCTTAATAAGTGGGTCGCTGATACTTTGTCTCAGGTTGTGCATGGGCACTAATAGGCCCCATTTTGCATGATTATGTCGCCGATTTAACAATACTGGTACATAAGCATTCCTGGGGTCAGAGGTCTTGGGAAATAAGAAAGTGATATTGCAAGATATGGTACCATTCCCGTGGTACCATTCCCGTTATCGGCACACCGTGGTTATTGGAAATCATTCAACGGTGAAATCTAAAGATCCATACGATTTCCTGTGCGTGTCCATAATCTCTACTCTCCATGCCCCGCGCTGACCTACTATATTTTTACTTGAAAATGTCCGCCATCGGGCTCCCTGCTTAAGCACTAAGTCAACTCGGGCTGACTCCTTGCCTTCATGAGACCAGAGCATAACAATTGGGGTTCGTTCGACAATATTTCTCGCTTCAAGAAAGCAGAATACTTTCATTGTTTTACTGGAAAAGGTGCTGCCTGGTCGAACAGGCTCATGATCTTCAACAGCCTCGGCAACCACGAGGCGTGCGATGCTAAAGCCCTCAGTGTCAGGTATTTCATCGGCCTGTGCGAATGAATAAGGAAACAGCGCCAGCCCGATAAGCGCTAGCACAAAGAAAACGTTACACTTGAGGTTTTGCATAATCATTTTAAATTCCTCCGCACGGGTTGTTAAGGTGTTGCCTCTTTTTTTCTACCAATAAGCCTGTGGGAAATGGCGATAACTGGATTCATCATGGTATGCCACTTCTCGCTGGCGGTAATGTAAAGAATGGCCAATGTCAATGTGCCAAAGACTGCATTGGGTGTCCACATGAGTATGGCCACAGGTATTGACGAACTGTCGCACATACCTTTTGCCGCGGTCACAGTTACATAATACAGAATAAAAAAACCTAACCCAAGAGGTATGCCGATGTTGCGTGATCCTGCGCGGCTTTTAAACGCAATTGGCAGACCTAACAAACTCAAAATAAAACAGCCAACAGACAAAACCAGCCTCAGGTGGTATTCAACGAGAAAACTTATTCCCCTCGGGGTTTTGCGGCCATATTGGTCGGCATGCTGTAAAAGTTCTGTCTGGTTGAGGTCGTTTTTGGTAACGACAGAACTTGACATGTCGCCAATGGCTTTTGGTGGTTCTAGTGGAAGGTTGGTTGTATAGTGCTTAAAGGCGATTATCTGGGTTGATTCATCGATGGAGCGATACATGCTGCCATCCGCAAGGTCAAGGGTCATGACCATTTGATCAAGGCGGGAAGATAACGAGCCCTCTTTGGCTAAAACTGTAATCGGGTTGTTGGTGTCGCGAAGATCTGAAATATACACTCCACTCCACTTTTTGGTGTCTTTGTCAACACTATCTGCGTATAGAACCAGGCTGCCGGTGTTTTCGCTGAAACGTTTTTCCTGAATAATTCCTTTTTCAATTTTTTTGGTAACAAGTTTTAAAAAAAGACCCTTCATTGAGACCGAGCCGGCCGGGATAAGCCTTGTGGAGACAAAAAATGTTAGCAGTGAGGCACACAATCCAAAAACAACAATTGGTGCCAGTAGTCTGTACAGGCTTATGCCTGCAGCTTTGAGAGCAAGTATTTCGTTGTCATTGTTCATGCGGGAGAAGGCGATGATTACTGCCATAGTACTGGCCATCGGAATTGAAAACGGGAGTAAGTTGGGAAGAAGGTAGGCGCAGAGCCGAATGAAATCGGCAAAGCCAATATTGAAACTGAAAATCAGGTCGATAACCTGCATAAGCCGGCCGGTGAATAGAATACCGTTAAGAACAATCAGGCTGCCGAAGAAGGGCGCCAGTATCTCGGATGCGATATATGAGTAGAGCACTAATGGCATTGGTTAAGTTCGTCCCGGTTGTCAGATGGGTCAGCGTTGTATCAAGATATCAATTTTAAAAAGGTGAATTAAAATACTTCCTGAGGGCGTTTCTTGCCACTACAATCGTATTCCAGCCTTTCAAATTCAATGCTTTCTATCGGCAGTTTCAGGCAAAACAGATATTCATTGCCCTTCTTAATTGTCGGTATATAAAATTTGGGGTATCTTAGAGCTTTAGAAGCTAAATCCTTTAGCTTCTCTGTGGAAGGGACTTAATAGGTGGAACATGGCAACGGAACAGGATAAAAACGAAAAAATTAATAGCGAACTTGATGATATTCTCAAAGCATTGTCTTGGGCTAATTTGAAAACTATCATTCAGGATGTCGATTTGGGGAAATTTATTCCCGTTGGTGGTATCAGACTTAATGAAAAGAACAAGAGATTCTTTGTCCCGGCTCTGAAGAAAAAGTGTCTCGTTGATGAAGAGGTTCTCTCATATGTTTTTGCCACATGGTTTAACGCCCAAAAAAGATATTATGACTGCCTTAAGCCGTTTTTTCAGTCTTCGGAGCATGCGGAACTGTTAACGGAGCGCGGTGTCGACAGTTCAAAGTATGTCGTGAATGATGAGTATTTCGAAAAATTTATTGGTGTTATCAAGATTGCTGATGTCGATAAATTTTTGATAGTCAGCCCGATGTGCTTCACCTCTCCACAGAAAGATCGGTTGGAGCAATTAAAAAATAAACAGTGATGGTTGAAGGCTGTCATTGAAATTGTGTTGAAATTGTTGCAAGCAAGTTCCGGGTTATCATGCCGCTTTGGCAACGGAACATATAACGCTTTAAAAAAAACAGTAACGAGTAAGAATGTTAACCGATGGATTGTAAACCAAAAGCGAAAACCGGCATCCACAGGGTATGGGCTGCCTTTTTTTATTCTCTTAGCGGCTTACGTACCGCTTTTTTCGGTGAAGCCGCTTTCCGCCAGGAGGCGGTTCTGACAGCTATATCGTTGGTTGTCTTGTGCCTTTTACCACTCTCCCCCCTGTGGAAAGGGCTCATTTTTTTTGCGACCGCATCTGTTCTTGTGGTCGAACTATTGAATTCGGCGATTGAGGCTGTTGTTGACTTGGCCTCTCCGGAATATCATGTTCTTGCCAAACAGGCCAAAGATATTGGCAGTGCTGCGGTGTTTGTAAGTATAGCCATCGCTATGACCTTGTGGGTTAGTGCTATAGTTACAATTTTTCTTTCTTGACCTCATGGACAGCTACCCAGACATGAGTTCACCGGCAAATTCGTTCCGAACGACTAGAGCAGCTGCCGATGAGGTTGTCACCTGGCTAGCTTGAAAGCAGTTTGAAAAGGCTTAAACCAGCGGCTGTTTGATCAGCGTATATACAGAATTTTTGATTTAGTTGTAAAACACAGGGGAGATATTGTGGCCAGATTCATAAAGAACAAAGATGTGTCAATCGGGCAAGTTCCCGGCGAATTAGTGTTTGTCGGTGAACAGAAAGTAGATCATGTCTCCATCCGTTTGATAGATTATGACAAAGAACATCTGTCTGAGATGGCTCTTTATGACATCCAAGAGGGGGTTGCTTACAAGGAGACAGCGTCTGTTACCTGGATCAATGTGCACGGCCTGCATGACTCTGAGCCCATCAGTGCTATTGGTAAAGGGTTTGGGCTTCACCCCCTGGTTCTTGAAGATATTCTCAATACAGGGCAGCGTCCGAAAATGGAAGAGTATGACGACTATCTGTTTTTTGTAATCAAGATGATGCGCTATGACTCGGAGGAAGGACTGATACGTAGTGAACAGTTGAGTATGATTCTGGGGAAAACATTTCTTCTCACCTTTCAAGAGAGGCCGGGAGATGTCTTTGAGCCGGTGCGGGAACGAATCCGTAGACAGAAAGGAAGGATTCGAGGTGTTGGGAATGACTATTTAGCGTATGCCTTGCTGGATACGATTGTCGACAACTATATCTTCATTGTTGAACGATTGGGGGAACAGATTGAAGACATAGAGGACGAAATACTTGATAACCCAAGCAATGAGATCCTCGGCAAGATAAACACCTACAAACGAGAGGTGAACTATCTGCGAAAATCTATTCGACCGGCCAGGGAGTTTCTTCTGCAGTTGAGCCGGCTTGACTCAAACCTTATCCATGAGCAGACAGTGCCTTTTTTGAAAGATCTTCTTGATCTGTCGACTCAATCGGTCGAGGTTGTTGACACCTACAGGGAGATGCTTTCAGATCACCTGAATATCTATAACACCAGAGTCGGCAACCATCTTAATGAGATAATGAAAGTTCTGACGATTTTTTCAGCCATCTTTATCCCCCTGTCCTTTATCGCTGGAGTTTATGGAACGAATTTTGAGTATCTCCCTGAACTGCGTTTCCGTTATAGTTATTTTATCTTTTGGGGCGTCATGATTACCGTGGCCCTGGTAATGGTCAGGTTTTTTAAGAGAAGAAACTGGCTTTAACCATCCTGTTTTAGGGCTTATTGGGGAGAAGAATCGAGAGTTTTTCTGACAGCGTGGGCAAGCTCTTCTCGAGAAACAGGTTTCACGAGAAGCTTGCGGATACCGGCATTACTTGCTTTCTGTTCATCGATAAGATTGCTGAAACCGGTGCACAAAATAATGGGAATATCGGGACGAATAGCAAGTATTTTACTGGATAACTCAAGTCCTGTCATGGTCGGCATAGTCATGTCGGTAATGATGAGGTCAAATGCCTTTGGGGCGGAGGAGAACAGTTCTAAGGTTTTTTCGCAGCTCGTTATGGCAGAAACCTGATAGCCAAGCCCCTTAAGTGTCTCTTTCTCAAGATTGACAATTTGCTCTTCGTCATCAACAACAAGGATATGCTCGTTTCCTCGGGGCAGATCAGTCGACCCTTGTTTGTTTTGCCTTGTTGAAGGGGGGGCTGTTTGAGGTATGTAGACATTAAAGGCGGTACCCTTGTTGGGTTCACTGTAGATAGTAATGCAACCGCCATAGCTCTGTATGATTCCATGAACAATAGCCAGGCCAAGACCAGTTCCTTCACCTTTTTTCTTGGTGGTAAAGTAGGGATCAAAAATCAGGCCCTGGATCTTTTTGTTTATGCCGTGGCCGGTGTCACCGACTGTCAGACAGACATATTGGCCGGAAGGTATCTTGAGTCCGATACTTTTGATGTCGCGGTCGTCAACAGTAACGTTCTTTAAACCTACAGAGAGAATGCCTCCGGTCTCGCGCATTGCATGGTAGGCGTTTGTGCACAGATTCATGATGATCTGATGGATTTGGGTCGGATCGGCAAGGACGGTTCCAGTCTGCGTCTCAATATTCTCTTTGAATTTAATTGTTGTCGGTATTGAAGCGCGCAGCATTTTCAGGGCTTCTTTAATGATACTGGTCAGTATAAGTGGTTTTAACTCACGGCCTTCTCTTCTGCTGAAGGAAAGTATCTGTTGCACCAGTTCTTTGGCCCTGGTGCTGGCAGAGATGATTTGATTCTGCATTTCCCATAACTTGCTGTCCTTTGGTAACTGTAACTGAACCAGCTCCGCATACCCATAAATAACGAAGAGAATATTGTTGAAATCATGGGCAATGCCTCCGGCCAGGGTGCCAATGGCTTCAAGCTTTTGGGCTTGCTGTAGTTGATTTGCCAGCAACTTTCTTTGTGTGATATCGCGAACAGTTTCAACTCCGGCAATTATGTTTCCCTGGGAATCTTTTATGGGACTTGCCGAAACTTCCATGAATATATCGCGACCATCAGGCGAGATGGAAGATGTTTCTCTTCTGTGGATCTGACCATCTCGGAAGCATTTTTCAATCAGGCAGCCGTCGCAGACTTCACTTTTGTTTTGATAGGCGTTATAGCAGAAATCGCCTTCGTGCGCGCCTTGACGCTGTTTTTGGACTGCATTTTGGTAGATGATTTTGAAATCTCTATCCTGGACAGTGAGGCCGTCACCTAGCGCTGAAATCACGGCTTCAAGTTTATTGCGCTCTTGGGTAAGGGTTTCTTTGTCTAGTTTCCTTTCGCTGATATCTTTATGTGTTCCGACAAGGAGCAGCGGCCTGCCATCCTTATCCCATTCGGTAATCTGCCCTCTATCAAGAATCCACTTCCAGTGGCCGTCCTTAGTGCGAAGTCTATACTCTGAGCTGTAGGTAGTCGATTTTCCGCTTAAGCAGGTGTTTAGTTTTTTAAGTGCTCTCGCTTTATCGTCTGGATGAACATTCGAGTTCCAGAACTCCATGGATGAGTTGACTTCATCAAGGCGATAACCAAGCATTTCTGCCCATTTTTTATCAACTGTGCCCTTGCCGCTCTGAATATTCATCTCCCACAAGCCAAGTCCACTGGCTTTAAGGGCGATCAGCAGTTTTTCAGGTTTGAGTAGATTTTTTGGAGTATCATTCGGCATGGGCTTGTCCTGTAGGTGCGTTCTGACAGCTGTTGAGGTCTTTCTGGACGATCTGGTCTTCGCTGGTACTGCCGATTGCCTTGAGAATCTTGTTGGTTTCCGATAAGAGAGCTTCCGGTACTGAATTTCCGGAGGGGGTTGTCGTTAACACGGCAATCCTGAGAGGGAGTTTAGTGATGTCGGAATTTCTATAAGAATCACGAAACGCCCTGAATTTATTGAGAATGTTGTCGGCAACACGTCGTGCTCCCTGGCGGTTTGTGTCTGAGAGAACAATCCCGTAAGAGTTATCTTCATATCCGGCCAGGTAATCCGTCGCCCTGTTCAAGGTGTCCCGCAGTACTTTTTCGATGTCAAGTATTGCACATTTCTCATAGTGTATCACATCTCGAAAATCCAAAATAATGATGGAGATTTGCTTGTTGTCACGCGCACATCGGGCCCACTCTTTTTGCAATATCTTGTCAAAGTAGGCGCGACTTGCCAATCCTGTGTAACGAGCCTCGGGGAGTTTTACCTTAAAACTGCCTTGGGTTATTTCAGGATAAAGTTTTTTGACGCAGTCTGGGCATATGCCATGACTGAATTTGGCCTCAGAGTGCTCCCTGATAAAGGATTCGATTTGTCGCCAGTATCCTTTGTCGTCGCGGATGTTTTTACACGAAGAACAGATGGGCAGCATACCGCTTAACTGTTTCACTTCAAATAGAGCGCTTTTTAGATCTGTTTCAGTCTGCGTGCGAATGAGTATTTCTTCATGTAATTGTCGGTTGGTGCAATCCAACTCAAGAAAAATAAGATCGAAGGGCTTATTAATTCCTGTCTTTACAATTGCCAGGTAAACCATGAAAAAAGAAAAAATCTTGAAGTAATGGCCAATAAGGTTAGAGAGGCCATAGTTGCTGATATAAAAAGTAAAAGCCAGCTCAGCGATAATGCTGAAAATAAGCGCCCAATAAAGGTAGCCCCGAATCGCCGGATCGAACTTGTTCTGGTTTTTGAATAGTAGAAAGAGATTGAGGGTCAGAATAATGCAAATACAATATTCACTGATTTTTTTGAAAGGTGTAAGTCCCTGGCCGACGACAAAGCATTCTGGAAATATCTTCCACACAAAAATGCTTGTGATTAGCAACGTTGTGGCAATTGTGAAAAATGCCACCAATACATAGGGCCGAATTTTTATTTCAGCAGTAAGAAAGTAAAATGCGACAAGGAGGGAGATGCTTTCCAGGTACCGAGCCCCGATCCATAGTTGATTGGCGTAGAAATCATAATCAGTAAAAATTGGCATGCCTTTATATGCAAGTGTGTGCAGGAGGTCGATGATTCCTATAAACAAATAGGCTATGCCGATAAAGAGTAAGTACTGATTTTTAATATAGGATCTTGAGTTCCAGGCAACGACAAAAACTGAAAAGGCAATAACAATACTGAAAATTTCGGCGAGACTATGGAAGAGGAGATAGTTGATGCGGCTGGTAAAATAAAGGCCAATAAGAACCCCAAGAGCGATGCCGCTGTCTAACAGTATTGCGGTTTTGTTGGTCTCCTGGAAAACAATTTTATTCATTCTGACTCAATGTTGCAGACGGGTAACTACTCAGGTTGTTTAGACAGTCAGACTGTGGGCTGTTAGGAAAAAACGAACCTGATGAAGGAACAGCCACTGCTCTTATCTCGTGTGTATAGGTTTAAAATGATTATCGAATGCCTGGCCCGGCAATGTCAAGCAGAAAGAGTGTGTTGGTGAGCCAAGTGTGGTTGAGTGATCGGGTGATAACAACTACCAAAATATTAACTTTACTTTTAGTACTCCTGTCGTTAATAAATTGAGAGTGCAATTGGTTTGGCGAGAATACGTTGAAGTGCAGATCATATATAAGACGAGGAGAGCATTATGGTGACTAAGGGCAAATGTACAGTGTTTACCAGCGGTTTAAGGGGAGCAGAGGCTGCTTTTGGAGAAGAAGCAGTTAAAAGAGGCATGCAGGAGTGTGTCTATACCTTTGCCGACCAGAAGGTTGACCGAGTCAACGCCCAATGTGTCAACGTGCTGGCTGCTGATGAGCTTGCCCGCGGTAATATAAGTATGGAAATCGTCTCGCAGATGATGAATCGTAAATATTATGGTTCGGAGAAAATTCGCAAAGTGCTCCAGGTGCTTTTTCATGTTGTTAACAGCGGTCATCAGGTGATTGTTGTCGGTAAAATTCTTGAGGATAATACCGTTAAGGGGGGCACCGGCTGGACAGTCGAATTGGCAAAACTCTTTAACCGGCCGTTGAGCGTCTTTGATCAAACTAGAGATAAATGGTTTGTTTGGGATAGTGGCACATGGATTGAAGGCATTCCTCAAATTAAGTTTGATACCCTGGCCTGTTCTGGAACCAGAAACTTGACTGAGAACGGGCGTAAGGCTATTGCGGATCTGTTTGATAGCGCTTTTGGCTCATAGGGCAGCAGACCCTAGAGCCCCCTTTTGAAAAGAGGGACCTCTGGGAATTTCGGTGCAGCGTAAAGGTGGAGACGGCTTTCGCCAAAAGGTGCAAAAGGTGGTGGCGTTCTTTGTCTTGACAAAGCGCTGGGAACCATGTAGATATAGCTGTTTTTCGATGCGTTATTAACGGTCGCAGGGTGATTGTTGTTTAGTACCACCCATGTAATGGCCGTTTTTTTTATTGTGCTATTCATTCAGACACTAGTAAATACAGAAGATTTGACTGTTACATGTAAAAGGAAGCAGAGATGAAAAAGGATCTAGAAAAAGTTCGAAATATTGGGATTAGTGCTCATATTGACTCGGGTAAGACAACCTTGACCGAGCGAGTGCTCTTTTATACAGATAAAATCCATGCTATTCACGAGGTTCGTGGTAAGGACGGTGTCGGTGCAACCATGGACTCTATGGAGTTGGAAAAAGAGCGTGGTATCACTATCCAGTCTGCGGCAACCTATTGTACTTGGAAGGGACATGACATCAACATTATTGATACCCCTGGTCATGTTGATTTTACCATTGAGGTTGAACGGGCGCTCCGAGTTCTGGATGGGGCGGTTCTGATTCTTTGCTCAGTTGGCGGTGTACAGTCACAGAGTATTACCGTTAACCGTCAGATGACGCGTTATAAGGTGCCACGTATTGTCTTTATTAACAAGTGTGACAGAACTGGCGCCAACCCACAGCGAGTTGCAGATCAGGTATGTGATAAACTTAAACTCAATGCAGTGTTTATGCAGCTTCCCATCGGGCTCGAGGCCAATCTTGAGGGTGTTATTGACCTGGTTACCATGAAGGCCATTTACTTTGAAGGTGATAACGGCGAAATTATCCGTGAAGCAGAGATTCCAGCTGCATTAGTTGCGAAGGCTGAGGAAAAGCGCGAGTTGATGCTTGACGCTGCCTCGATGTTTTCTGACGAACTTATGGAAGCTGTTCTTGAGGGAACGCCGACCGAAAAGATGATCATGGACGCTGTCCGAACTGGAACACTTTCGCTTGAGCTTGCCCCGGTCTTTATTGGCTCAGCCTATAAAAATAAGGGTGTGCAGGCTATGTTGGATGCTGTTGTTCGATATCTTCCGGCTCCGGCAGATATTGAAAATATCGCTCTTGATATTAATAATAATGAAGAGGAGGTCATACTTCAGAGCAACCCTGATGCCCCCCTTGTATGCCTGGCCTTCAAGCTTGAAGATGGGCGCTATGGCCAGTTGACCTATATCAGGACCTATCAGGGCACAATGCGTAAAGGTGATACCATTGTTAACAGTCGCACCGGTAAGAAGGTAAAGGTCGGTCGACTGGCTCGTATGCATTCTAATGAAATGGAAGATATTGATGTGGCGGGCCCCGGTGACATCGTGGCTCTTTTTGGTGTTGATTGTGCGTCAGGTGACACATTTACCTCTCCGGAGATTGATATGTCCATGAGCTCTATGCATGTCCCTGCCCCGGTTATTTCGCTGGCCATTAAGCCAATAGACAACAAGGCTCAGGGCAATATGTCCAAGGCCCTGAACCGTTTCACCAAAGAAGACCCTACCTTTAAGACCTTTGTTGATCATGAGACGGGTGATACAATTATTTCCGGTATGGGCGAGCTGCATCTGGAAGTGTATATTGAGCGTATGAAGCGTGAGTATGCCGCGGAAGTTCATGTAGGTGCTCCTCAGGTTGCCTATCGTGAAACAATTACTAAAATGGCTGAATTTAATTATACCCACAAGAAACAGACCGGAGGTTCGGGGCAATTTGGACGAGTTGGCGGCTATCTGGAGCCTTGTGAGGAGAAAGAGTACGAATTTGTGGATAAAATTGTCGGCGGTGTTATCCCCCGAGAGTTTATCTCTTCTTGTGACAAAGGTTTTAGCGCAAGTCTGGCCAAGGGTGCCTTGGCAGGCTTTCCGGTAACCAATGTACGCTGCGTAATTAACGATGGTGCCGCGCACTCTGTTGACTCCTCTGATATAGCGTTTCAGCTTGCGGCAAAAGGGGCGTTCAAGGAAGGTTACGGCAAGGCAGGTGCTGTACTCATGGAACCAATCATGAAGGTGGCAGTAGAAGGGCCGACTGAGTTCCAGGGCTCAGTTATGGGAAGTTTGAATCAGCGTCGCGGTATGATTATCGGAACCCTTGAAGAAAACGAATATACCGTTATTGAGGCGGAAGTGCCGCTTGCTGAGATGTTTGGCTACTCAACAGACTTACGCTCTATGACTCAGGGTAAAGCTGAGTTTACGATGGAATTTGCCGCCTATCGACAAGTTCCAAAATCTGTGTCTGAAGAAGTAATTGCCGCTGTAAAGAAAAAGGCAGATGAAGAAAAGAAATAGTAGGGTATCGGGGGAACCTGCATCCTTGAAAAAAATAAGTTAAGGAAGATATAATGTTGAAAAATGATCTGATAACGAAAAATCCACTAGGGGCCTTCAGTGCAGAGGTGAGCGGTAGTGATAGTAATATGCGCATGGGCCTGGTAATGGCTCGTGCCGGCCTGGGTAAAACCGCTATATTGGTGCAGATTGCCCTTGATAACATGCTTAAAGGCCGGCAGGTACTGCACGTAACCATAGGACAGAATATTCAGAAGACCAAGGCCTGGTATGATGATATCCTGGCGGATATAGCCTCTGGATGTGAGGATCAGAGACTTGCAGATCTTCAGTATGAAGTCATGCGTAATCGTATGATCATGACTTTTAATGAATCCTCCTTTAGCCGACCGAAACTTGAGGAACGTCTGAATGATCTTATATATCAAGATATCTTTCGTCCGAGCTGTATGGTTATTGATGGTCTTGATTTTGCTACTATTAATCGCCAGGCTATTGAAGATATGCGTGATCTACAGCAACAGGCTGGAATGAGCCTTTGGTTTTCAGCCCTGACCCACAGAGACAAAACTGAGGTTAGTGCAGAGGGGGTTCCGGTTCCTTGTAATGAGGTTGCCGATCTCTTTGAAACTGTCATCTTGCTAGAGGCTCAGTCTGAAGGTGATAGTAAAATATTTTTGAACGTCTTAAAAGATGCCACTGGTTGTGTAGAGCCCGGCAAGTCGCTTCGTCTTGACCCAACCAGTATGGTAGTCTGGGGAACCACTTTTTAGTGCCTTGCAGAGTATATTCTTGCTTTTTTTTACAAGAAAATACTCTGCGAAAGGCACTTATCCCGTTCATCGGGGTTAGTATCTTGAATTTTCCAATAGTATACTCGAGTGGCCAAAAAAGATTCGTAACGGATCCTTTTTTGGCCATTTTTGTTTTAACATCTAAGGGATCTATCGATCATGAAATTTAGACCGTGTATAGACCTGCATGAAGGCCGTGTCAAGCAGATCGTCGGTTCAACCCTCGATGATGCTGCCTCAGAACTTACCACTAATTTTTCATCGGACAAGCCCTCGTCTTTTTATGCGGAGCTCTATCGTAACGATCGATTGACCGGTGGTCACATTATTAAATTAGGGGCTGGGTGTGATGAGGCCGCGGTTGTTGCCTTGAACGCCTATCCAGGCGGAATGCAGATAGGTGGCGGTATTACCGAAGAAAATGCAGCATATTGGCTCGATCAGGGGGCCAGTCAGGTGATTGTTACCTCATATGTTTTTAAGGACGGCCATGTTTATGAAGACAGGTTGCGCTCTTTGCTCAAACTTGTCGGTAAGGACCGATTGGTACTTGATTTGAGCTGTCGGAAAAAAGGTGATGCCTATTTTATTGTTACTGATCGTTGGCAAAAGTTTACAGAGGTGTCTATCTCGCCGGAATCGTTACGGTATTTCTCGGCATTTTGTTGTGAGTTTTTAATCCACGCTGTCGACGTTGAAGGTAAATGTGCAGGTATTGAGACAGATTTAACTCGTGATATAGGTGAATGGGTCACGATTCCCACAACCTATGCCGGCGGTGTAAAAAACAGTGACGACCTTGAGCAGGTGAAACTCCTTGGCAAGGGCAAGCTGGACGTGACTATCGGTAGTGCCCTGGATATTTTTGGCGGTTCCGGAATTACCTACCAGGAGGCTGTTGCCTTTAATCGCCTTCAGGGCCAATGATATTTAGCTTTTAGCTTTTAGCCTTTAGCGTTTAGTTGGTAGCTTATGGCTGAATGCTAATAGCAAAAACGGACAATATGCTGGAACAGTCACTGCCGATATCTCGTGTTTTTCTTTACTGAAGACTTTCAGTGAGAAACTAAAAAACTCTTTTACACAAGATGCTTTTCCATGATACCATCTTAACTGGTGTTGGTTATCAATCTTTATTAATTTTGCGCTCGGCTGGCAAGGGCTACAGAGTTATAACGGAAATGCAGGATCAAGAAGAGACAATCAAAGACTACATAGACCGCATGCCCAGTTTGTCAACGACCGTAACGAAGGTGCTTCAGGTTTGTAATACTCCGAATGCCGCTCCAAACGATCTGAACAGGGTTATTTCGCTCGATCCAGTTCTGACCGGGCAGGTCCTGAAAATGATTAACTCTGCCTATTATTCGCTGCCGAATCAAATTTCGTCGCTGACCAGAGCCATCATTATGCTTGGTCTCAATACAGTAAAGAATCTCGCCCTAAGTACGGCTATTATCGGCACATTAGGTAAACAGGAGTCCTTTAAGAGTTTGCCCATGGATGCCTTCTGGGCGCACTCGATCTGTGTAGGGGTTACGGCTAAGCTTCTAGCTGCCATGATAAATGTACCAACGGCTGAGAGAGAGGAATACTTTGTGGCTGGAATGCTTCATGATCTTGGCAAAATACCCCTTAATAACTGTTTTGCAGAAACCTATGTGCAGGCACTTCAGTTGGCGGATCTTGAACAGAGCGCCTTGTATCGCTCTGAAAAACTGATCGTTGGCATTGATCATGGAGCAGCTGGTTCGTTGATCGCTAAAAAATGGCAGTTGAACGATACTATTGTTGAAACGCTTTCCTTTCACCATTCTCCGGAACGAGCCTCAGAGAAAAACCGAAAAATTGTCGCTGCTGTGGCCTTGGCCAATCTCTATGCAAACATTTATGAGATTGGTTCGGCTGGTGACTTGTATTCAGAAAGTCAGCATCTGCTCAGTGTTCTTGAACTTATGGGGATGAAATGGGATGATCTAAGGGGGCTTGGTGTAACGGTTATGAGTGAAATAGAAAAGGCTCAGGTGTTTCTGCAAGGAGTTGAAAAGGGGTAACTATGAGGGTGAAATTCTGGGGTGTGCGCGGATCGATTCCTTGTCCTGGCCCTCAAACTACAGAGTATGGTGGTAATACGGCGTGCATAGAGCTGCGCTTTGATGAAATCGATCGTCTGATAATTATTGACGCCGGTTCCGGTATTCGGGAGCTGGGCAATTTTATAATGGCCAATGATTTGCCAAAAGGACCGATTGATATCGACCTATTCCTGTCCCATACGCATTGGGATCATATTATGGGGTTTCCGTTTTTTGTGCCCCTCTATCTGCCGACGACCACTGTCCGTGTTCATGGTCCGGTTACTCATGAAGCGGATACCCTGGAGAAGATTGTCGGCGGACAGATGACCTATCGTTACTTTCCGGTTCGTGATGCAGAGCTTGCCGCAAATCTTCAGTATTTTCATCTTAAAGAGGGCGAGTTTGACCTGGGCGATGGAATTAAACTCACTACTAAATATCTAAACCATCCAATCTTGTGCCTGGGGTATCGGTTTGAGTACAAGGGGAAATCGTTTTGTACTGCCTATGATACCGAGCCCTACACGAACATCTTTTGCAGTGACCCTGAAGATCCTTCTTATGATGAAGCGATGGCCGTTGAGGGGGAGTTGGTTGTAGCCGAGCAGAATAAGGTACTCCAAGATTTTGTGACGGGTGCCGATTTTCTGATATTTGATACCCAGTATACCCAGGAAGAGTATGAGGGGTCAAAGGTGGGCTGGGGGCATTCTCCAATGGAGTTTGCTGTGCAGCTGGCGGCACGCAGTCAAGTAAAGAAAATGGCCCTTTTCCACCACGAGCCAATGCGCACTGATAAGCAGCTTGATGCACTTACTGCAAAGCATTGTTCTCCCGGTAACGACGGTGGAACCGAGATCTTTTTTGCCAAAGAGGGAATGGAAATAATTCTGTAGTTATCTAAACCACTGTTCTGGCGAACCTCCTATTAATGCGCCACCTTCCACCTGCCGATACGTTATGTAGGGATTAACGAAAAGGTGGTGAGTCTATGGTTATTTATGAGGTTAAAGATACTGCGAAACTTTCACAGTCTAAAAAACCGCAACCCATTCGAAAGGATATCTTTCCACCGCTGCCTGTCGACAAATCAAAGGCGATCAGCCATTTGTATGGTCGTCAGTTGTTTGATGAGAGAAAGCGCGAGCGGAGGGATCCGGTAACGACAAGTCCTGCAGATGTAAGTGATGTCAAGCGTCTGGTGGAACTTGTCAACTTACGCTTGCAGCAAAATGGTTCGGATATCCATCTTGTATTGATTCAGGAAGAAGATACTCTGGTTCTCGATATATACGATTGTTCCGGTGGTGATAGATGCCGTGTTGTGCATGACATGGTTGTCGGAGTCGAGGAGTTGCAAAGCCTTTTTGCAAGGCTTCAAAAAGAAAGCGGTATTATTTTCGATCAAAAATTCTAGAATTTCTGGTAAGGCGGCATGTTGGTTCGTTTCGCAATGTCACGGACAATATCAAAATCAGAATCCTTACTGTCCTCAAATCCATCGACCAGAGCACGGTCAAGTACCTTGACCACTTCACCATTATATTCAACAGTTGTATCTTTGGTAATTGATATGATTACTTTCTTAAACTTTTGGGCCAGATCGTCGTCAACCTTTTGAGTAACTGCAAAGTTACAGTAGGGAATAGGGTCTGCCTTGGCGATTATTTTAAGATCATCAGCGGCAATTCGACCTTCGTTAACCATGTTTTCAACATCACCAATAGGTAGGGCGCCAGCGTCGTACTTTTCAAAAAGAACGCCGTAGACAACCTTTTCATGTTTAAAGGAACCTCGCGGAATTGTGTAAAAGGATAAGTCGTTTTCCGGGTCAAGGCTATTTTGCTGGAGCAGATCTATCTGGGCCATAAAGCCGGTCGGAGCCAGCGTTGGGCCGAAGATCATGGTCTTTCCCTTCAGGTCAGCAATAGAGTTTATTGTGTCGTTGTTTGTTCGAGCGATAATAACGCCTTGCGAATAGGAGCCAAGGGAGTCTTTTTTCTCGGTGGCAAGGATCTCAACACCATTAAACTGGTTCATTATGATGTATAAAAGCGAGTTAGTATGGGTAAAATGGAGGCTATCCAGCTCTTTTAAGAAATCGGTGGTGTCGATAGCCGCCATTTCGAAGTTGGCGTTAAGTTGCTGGCTTAAATATTCGGTGAAGGCGTGAAAACGATCATTGGTTTCATTTTCACTATTACAGATCATGTAGCCGATTTTATAGGTAGGCAGGCCTGAGCGGTCAACCTTCTTCGGGGTATCCGTATCAGCAGAGTTGCAAGAAGAGAGAAGCAGCGTTGCAAGTATAACTATAGCAAGTTTTTTCATGAAAACCGTCTTGAAAGATTGAAGATTAGAAGTATGCGCTAAGAAAAATATTCTTCAGGAATTTGACTATCAGGCCCAGGCCTATATGAATTTTTTCTTCCTGAGAAAATCTTTAGCGGCATTTTTGGGTTTTTCACCTGAGGAAACATCCTTGGCAAGATTCTGATAGGCCTTGTCAGTGATGGCCCCGGCAAGTTTGTTGAGAACACGGGGCAGGAGAGGGAAATTAGTTAACACATCCCTGCGAACAAGGGGGGCGCTGACCGAAATTGTGGTATCTCCTTTGCTGTTACCGTATCCAAAAGGGTTAAGCCAGATAACGTTGAGGTTTTTGTCATAATGTTCCTTGGCCACCAGATAATCCTGATCAGGATTATTAGTCCGATCTTTTTTTATAATAGCCAGTGCGTCGCTGGTATCTTCAACCAATATATCAACGCGCTCTTCCTCTACAGAGGAGCTCAGGGCGGCGTAGAGCTCATCATTGGTTTTAAAGTACCTGGTTTGTACGGTGGTTCCGGTGCGCTCGTTAATGAGCAGAGCGAGCATTTCAGACATAATAGTATCTTCTGTGCTACTAAGCGAACCTATGTAAAGAGTTCTGCCGACACAGGCAGAGGCGTAGGAGGTAAGGCTTAAAAATAGTAAAAGGACTAAAAGGGTAAAAATATTTTTTCTCATTGAAACTTCCTCTGTTTGTGACCTGCGAGCTCAAGGCATTGGCAGGTACTGGTACTATGGTTTAATTGTTGTAAAGTTGGTCATAGACTGACCACACTCTAAATACTATTCTTTGAAAAATGTACTATGAATATAAGCATTGTGATTTTAACCGCAAGGCCCTAAGCCATTGTCATAAAATAACCCGGACGTATCAGGGAGACTCTTAAGTTCTCAATTTTAAAGCTGCCTTGCTTTTTGGGTAAGCCGATCAATTAATTGAGCGGATTGTCCCACATGATTTTCGAGAAGTATAGCCTGCTCTAAATCAGATCTCGAGAAATTCCCACGTATCAGCTCATCCTTAAGTAAAATGTCGATTAACTCCTTGCCGCTGCTGCTGCACAGCTGAGAGGCCTTGTAAATTAATTCATGGGCGCATTGCTTGCCAATTTTCTCTCCAAGTAAAAACATAAGCGCTTCGGTTGAAATAAAGATGGCTGCCTGGTTCAGATTGTTCTTTATCTGCGCCTCATTTACAACAAGATTTTTAATAATCTTTTTCTGAAACTTCAGGGCGGCGCAGCAAAAGGTGATCGCTTCTGTCAGAGCGACCCACTCAAGGCGAACTGTTCGGTAGTCGCGTTCATGCTCACCGCATAACGTGTCGAAACCACTCATGGCATTTGCCTTAATGAGTTTTGACAAAACGACAACCTGTTCGCAAAGCTCAGGGTTTCGCTTGTGGGGCATTGTGCTGCTGCCGATCTGACCAGCGGTAAAAGGTTCAGCTAGTTCGCCGATCTCATTTTTAGCGAGCTGACATATCTCATTGGCAGAGCGGGCAAGTCCGCCGCTGATCAGAGCCAAAACGCTGATCAGCTCCGCGGTTCGGTCACGAGCACTGTGCCATGAACTGTCCGGCGCAGTCAGGCCCAGAGCGGCGGAGAAGTTTTCCAGTAATGTCTGGGCCTGTGCCGATAAAGCCGACATGGTACCAACCCCGCCAAAGAGCTGGCTGACCAAGACCCGCTGCTTGCACTGCTGTAGGCGTTGCTGATTGCGCATTGTTTCGTCTAGCCAGGTGGAGATTTTCAGGCCTAAAGTTGTGGGAAGCGCCTGCTGGCCGTGAGTGCGCCCTACACAGATAACATCACGATATTGTTTGGATTTGTCCGCAAGAAGCGAGATAAGTTCTGCTATATCTCTTTCCAGAAGGTCTATTGCTTCCTGTATCTCAAGAGATTGGGCGGTATCCTGTATGTCTTGGGTTGTAGCGCCGTAATGAATATATTGTCCGTCTTCACCGGAAATTCTCTGCCACTCATTAAGCAGAGGAATAAGTGAGTGTCCGGTTTTGGCAATATCGTCTTGGATTCTCTGGATATCGAACTTTTCCAGAGAGGCTGTCAGGGCGAGAGCTTTTGCGGCTTTCTTGGGAATGATGCCAAGCTCTGCCTGGCAGTTTGTCAGGCAGAGCTCAACATCAAGCCAGCGCTGCATTCTGCGCATATCACCGAAAATTTGGCGCGTCTCTTCAGTGCTGTAGCCGTCACGATAAAATCTGGAATCAATAATATGGCTGTAATGGTCAGTCATCGGTCTCTTAAGTATTCTGAGTCGTTGTTAGGACTTTTTAAAAAATGAAAGCGATATAATTTTTTTGCCACAGACCCACACAGACCCACACAAACAAAAAGAAAAAGCAGTTGTCCGTGTGTGTCAGTGTGTGTTCGTGGCTAATAATTTAAGCAGTTAATCTTTCCTGATTAGTGCTAATCTTCCGCAGCACACTAAAAGTCTTATTTCTGAAGCGCTTTTGACCCGGAACAAACTTAATGTCCTGCGGACGGGATTTAGATATTAAAGCAGCAACAAATATGAGTTAGTCTCAGACTTCACAAAATCCCCCTGAATCCCCTTTGCAGGGGGACTCAGGGGGATTTTTTATCTTATGTATAAATGAAAACTCCTTACTGTCCAATTATAACCGTCCGAAATCATTGATCACCGATAAAAAACCGCTGGAGATGTTGAGCTTGTTGAGGAAGATTAGCGCTAATCAGGAAACTTTATGTGATTACCCCTGACTTTCAGCTACTATTGTCATTCCCATAGCACTGCTGGCTAAAAAAAGAACTCAGAACTCAAATTTACGAAAGTTAGTTATTTTCTTTTTTCGTGTGTTTCTGTGTGGTTCCGTGGCTAATATTAAAGCAGTTTTTTCTGTGCTCGGTGGTGAAAGTAAATCGTTTTTTAAGCCCCAAGTTTGATGGTCTCGCAAAAAGCCGCTCGACATCCCCGGCTCGCTCTTTAACGAGTTGATTTCGTTAAGTGGCGCTGAACCTTTTTTAACTTTTTGCGAGTTTGTCAAGTTTAAGCGGATCCTGAGCTCGCTTTTTCTCAATATCCCTAATTGTAACATCAACAATTTCTGGCGCAAGGCCAATGTAGCGTTCCGGGCAATCAAACATCAATAAATCTTCAGGGCTGAAATGTGGTGCAAGATCTTTATGGGCAGCAATAAGTTCTTTTGTAGCTCGGCCACTCTGTTTGGACTCGACACTAAAATCATTAATGAGTTCAAGGGCCTTTGTCTTTCCAGTCACTGAGCTGATTTTGAAAAGCAGCCATTCTGAAAGAATAGAGTCCTTGTGCAGATGGATATTGCTTAGCATTCGGTCTGGAAAAACCTCAAGATTGGCAGTTATTTGCTTAAGGTAATTCAAGGCGGTTGCTGTGTATATCGAGATCTGCGGCACTGCAAGCCACTCGGCCCAGAGGGAGCGAGGGTCTCGCTCATTTTCATGGATCATACTCTCTTGAGTAATTTGAGCCAGGGCGCGGACATGGGTAGCGAGCACGGCAACTCTTTCGCACAAAACGGGGTTGCGTTTATGGGGCATGGTGCTGCTTCCTGCACTTTTACCGGCAGCTGATGGTTCACGCAGTTCAAGGATTTCGGTTTTGCCAAGTTGAAAAACTTCGTTTGCAATTTTACAGGCTGTAGCAGTTATCATGGAAAAGACGCCACAAGTTTCGGCGATATTGTCACGGGATGTGTGCCAAGGTAGGGCGCTTGAGGCTAGTCCAAGTTTGGCCATTGTTCTTTCTGATGTTTCAAGACCTTTATCACCCAGGGCTGCCATAGTGCCGACCGCACCGCTTAACTGACCACAAAGAACTCTGTGCGCTACCGATTTGAGGCGTTCGATATGTCGGCGCAACTCTGCGAGCCAGATTGAGACCTTTAGTCCAAAGGTGATAGGCATAGCCTGTTGACTATGTGTTCTGCCAATCATCGGGGTAAGCCGGTGCTCTTTTGCCAGGCGCAGAAGAGCATCTTCGATGGTCCGAAGATCTCGGTATGCCAAAGAGAGTGAATCTTTGATTTCGAGGATCAGGCAGGTGTCAAGCACATCCTGAGTAGTTGCGCCAAAGTGAACATAATCGCCATACTTCCCGCAGGCTTTACGCAGAACTTTCAGGACTGGAACCAGCGAATTTCTATTGGTCGTGTATTCCAGGGCAATTTGATTAATATCCAGAGACTCAAGCCGTGCATTTTTACAGATTGTGTCGGCGGCTTGTTGGGGAATAATGTTAAGCTCGGCCTGAGAACTGGCCAGAGCGGCCTCAAAGGAGAGCCAGCGGGAGAAGCGGGTTTGTTCATCAAAAATCAGGGCGCTTTCTTTGGTAGAGAAAACCAGCGATTGTATCGTAAAATCAATTGGATGTGATGGCATTTGACGTTGGCTCTGAGCTCTGGAGTAATGGAAATAAGCAAAATTCGTGTACAGTAATTATTTGATAAAAAATACGTATATACAGTCTGTTGTACTGTTTTTTTGTGGAGTTAAGTCGTTATATTTTTAATACATAATGCTCCATTGCATTACCCACATTAAAAATAAAAATACAACGGCTTTGCCGGGGCGATGACAACAAGCTAAGCCATTGTTCAAAATAAGAAATTGGTGTTGTTAACATTATGCCTTGGTCTGCATATATGGTTTATTTCTTAGAGGTACGATGGCGCTGTTGCATATTTCCAAAGCGGCAGCAGATGGAGTTACTGTTTGAGTCTGGGCGACAGAGAGAACCTTCATGGTCATCTCGGTCATGCTATGCTCTATGTAGGCAAGCACTTCCGCAGGCGTTGGTGGCGACTGTGGGCCAAAGAGCCCGTTCATAGACAATGAGCCTCCGCAGCCAGCCATAAAAGAGGGGAGGGCCAGAATTCCTTTTTTGAACAGGGCGTGCTCCCCTGAGGCATCGATAGCCAGATTTGCGCCTGGCACAATTGCCTTGGCTCGAATCTGGTGGGCATTCCTGGAAGTCACCACATTTTCAACCGCCGCTAAGATTAATATATCGCAGTCACTGGAGAGAACAGCCTCTTTATCTGTGCTGATTACGTCATGATCAGGAAACGACAGTTCTGGCAGAAGCGTGCCGCTATGGCTGAGCAGATAATCAAGTGGTAGATGGCGACCGGCCTTTGCAATGTAGCATTTTTGGGTGTCTGCAATTGCTCGTATGTTGACTCCTGCCTTTAATAGCCCAACTATAGTGGATTTGGCCAGATTGCCAAAACCCTGGACGGCGATTACGCTGTCTTTGGCTGGTAGGTTGAGGTATGTAAGGGTTGCTAATGCAGCCATGGCAACCCCGTATCCGGCCCTTACTTTACCAAGAGGCCAGGAGTCGATAGCAGGAGACTGGAGAATAGCGTATCTGTCGGTAAATGAAGCGATGTCCATTCCCTGTGTCTTGGCAATGGCGATTTTGACAGAAGGGATGTCGAGTTCATGGGCAATTGCTTCAAGCTCTTCCATGTCAGTATTGAGATCTGGTCCCATGGAGTATGATGTCGTGATGTAGGGCTTAATCGCCGCCATGAATTTTTTCATGGCTTGGCGCTTTCCTGGCGAATAGGGGTCGTAGTTGATGCCACACTTGGCACCATCAATGGGTAGATTGCAGAGGCGCATTTTCAGAGAC
>JADGBM010000024.1 GCA_015231515.1 Desulfobulbaceae bacterium | reverse complement strand
CAAAGACAAAAACCATTGCGATCCCAGTAGAGAATTTTGACAATGTCTCGACCGCGGTTACAAAATCCAAACAGATGACCCGAAAAGGGGGCAAGTTCCATCTGATCCTCCACAAGAATCGACAACCCATTGATTGCTTTGCGCATGTCGGTAACACCAACCGCCAGATAAACTCTGATGCCAGGTAGATCCGGAAACATTAGCAACCCTCCAGTGTAGTTATCAATCGGGCAAGAATAGCTGGAGAAAATTCGTCAGCCACCTCAACTTTAAACCGGCCGTTTATCTCGACCTTTAGAAATGACTTCCATTCCTGTGTGTTATGCCGTGTGCTATGCTTGACAACGCTCGCTAAAGGGACAGGAACAAAAGTAAGCCCTGGAGACTCTTGTAGCTCATTTTTTTTCTGCCAGTACCGTAATTGGTGATGGGATAAATTGTGCTGGCGGCTGTACTCAGCGCGACTCAAACCGCTTTGCTGCCAAGCGTTAACATGGGTAAGCCAAATCTTTCTGGCCCTGGCTGGATTCGTTCGACAATTAGGTTGTGCTTCGGTTCGCATGATGTTCCTCCTCGTTAAGTGTGGTGAGTTTTGGGATCATCATGACACGTCTGGCCAAAGATTTTTAGATGGGGTTTAATAAGCGCTTACTTTACTCTGACCCTATTTATTATTACTTTTTCGTTGTGAGATTAATTTTACTCTGACCCTATTTATTACTATTTATTACTATTTATTAAAAAGATATTGAACTACCCCCATGTGTCGACTCTTTGGTAAGATCCTCGTTCCAGACATAGTAGCGAGGGTGGCCAA
Organism: Desulfobulbaceae bacterium; assembly: GCA_015231515.1. Classification (NCBI taxonomy): domain Bacteria; kingdom Pseudomonadati; phylum Thermodesulfobacteriota; class Desulfobulbia; order Desulfobulbales; family Desulfobulbaceae; species Desulfobulbaceae bacterium. The sequence goes on along the minus strand of JADGBM010000024.1, from coordinate 32,635 downwards.
TCACAGAAACATCTTATATTCAACATTCAGGGCCTTACCAAGCCGCTTGGCCAGCTCCTTGCCGATGGAACGCTTGCCGTTCTCCATTTCCGAGATATGCCGTTGGGGTATGCCAGTCATTTCGGCAAGTTGCCGTTGCGTAAGGTTTTCACGGTTACGGTAAGCGCGAAGGGCAATTTGTTGTTCCTTCTCCATGTACTCCGGGAACACCTCAGCGATGGAGTATGTTCGATCATTCCCGGCTTCAACTGTTGCAGCATATTCCTTTATCCTTGGCGCGTTGCTCCGATGGACGCGCAGGCGTAGGGTTATCATCTCCTCATCAATATGGGGCTTTCTCGTGGCTTCCTGCATAAATCACCTCTACAAGTCTAATTTGGCATTTGTCCTCCCGCCATACAGCAACATAGGTGGGATTGCCTTTCTTCAGGTGACAATGGTGTTCGCATCCTGAAAGTTTTGAATAATTGGGCCAGTCTCCCCGCACCGGCCCGGCGGCCTCAATTTCTCGCACCAACTGAAAGAGAATTTCCCGAACCTTGACGGGCAACTTTTCTTTCAGTTTTCGTGCTTGACCTATAAACTTCACTGACCATTTCATAATATACCTATTATTGGTATCAGACAAGGAGTATTCATGCTTGGCCGGTTCATCCTGCCACCTCACGACGCTGAACGGACCGAAAACGAAACAGAACTATTTTATCACTACAGCCCTGGTAGAAAGGGGTAAAGTCCGCTTTTGACTTTTGAGGCCTGAGCAATCGGGCAGACCACGGTTTCGGAACAACAGCAATTAACAAAGTACCCCAAATTTCCGTTTTCAAAGAAATGTTCGGGCCCCGACAAATCGTTTGCCGAAATACGATGACTCCAAACGGGCTTTTTTTATTTTTTTACCGCTTCGTGGTGCATGTATAAAAATCCCATCTCCAGCGTAGACCCCAACATGATTTACCTTACCACTCATATCAGTAGAGAAGAAAACCAGATCTGCAGGTTGCAGATCGTTGATAGAAATCTCCTGACCTTCCATAAATTGCGTCCTTGATGTTCGCGGTAGTACCATACCGTTCAGACTATAAACCACCATGGAAAGCCCGCTACAGTCAAAACCTTCATCGGGAGATGTGCCGCCCCATTTGTAAGGTATTCCAATAAAGCGCTGGGCCGTTTGGATAATATTGTGCCGCACGGCTTCTGAAGATTGGTCATAATTCACTGAATATGACGATGGTGAAACTATGTAATAATCCGTAATCAGCTGTCGATCCAAAAGAGCACGTGCATGATTTTCAGCAAGCTTGACAGATGTAAAGTTACCCATTCTGACCTTATAAAGGGCATCATCGTCAATATAGTAATAGGCCTCAAACCCAGAATCATTGAGGCTTTCTGTTAATCTCAGGGCGTTAGCAAGTTGGCTAAAGGCCCCAAATTGAAGAACATACCCCAGTGCTGGCGCTGTTCTAGTGACAGGAGTTTTGAGCGGAGGGAGTTGGGGTGAAATATCTTCGGAAGTAATCGAACTACAGGATGACTGACCTAAGGCCAGCCACGAAAAAATCAAAACTGTAAAAACTTTATCTACCAAAAACGATATATGAATAATTTTGAACGTTTCTTTTGCCATTGGGAGACTCAAATTAAGTGTCCAAACCTTTAATTTTATGGTAAAGGGTTTGAAGTGATCTACATGAAGTAGTCACATTCTTATTCAATAATTTTAATTGAGCAATATTTTTAGTAAGGGAGATCGTAATGGGTAGAGGCGACAAACGTACAAAAAAGGGTAAAATCTTTAAAAGCAGTAATGGCAACAGCCGTCCTAAGGATAAGAACACAAAAGACACAACCAAGAAATAGCACATCCTTAAACAGTTCAATCTGTGTTGCAATCACCTGTTTTTCCAGAAAACATAGTGCATGTGTGTCAGCTTCAGCTCTTTATTTAAAAAAGACCTATGTGAGTAATTTTCGACCTTCATTAAATCCCCCTCAATCCCTTTGACAGGGGGATTAAGGGGGATTCTCATTCTGAGCTCTGACTGCTTATAGTATGCGTTATAGCGGTTTGAATCAAAATTAGTATGATTTTCTGGTCAGTACTTCGCGGGGTTTAGCCCCGTCAGCAGGTCCAACAATCCCTTCTTTTTCCATGGTTTCAATCATTCTCGCCGCCCGATTATATCCAACTCGTAAGCGCCGCTGAACCATGGAGATTGAGGCCTGGCCGGATTCGCAGACAAACTCTACCGCTTCATCATATTTTTCGTCAAAATCTAAATCACCTTCCTGCCCATTAGCTACATCACCAGGTTCTTCAGCAATTTTCATTACCGTCTCATCGTATTGAACAGCTCTTTGTTTTTTTAGAAACGAAACGACACGATCAATCTCCTTTTCAGAGATATACGCCCCGTGAATCCGCTGCATACGACTGGTACCGGGAGCGGTGAAAAGCATATCACCTTTGCCCAACAGATGTTCGGCCCCGGATTCGTCAAGAATGGTTCGCGAATCAATTTTGGAAGAAACCTTAAAAGACATTCGCGTTGGAAAGTTAGCCTTTATGAGCCCTGTCAACACATCAACCGATGGCCGCTGTGTCGCCAGGATCAGATGCATTCCAGCAGCTCTTGCCATCTGGGCCAGACGTGCTACAGATCCTTCAACATCCTTTGACGCCACCATCATCAAGTCAGCTAACTCATCAATAATTATAACAATCAAGGGGATTTTGATATCGGCAACTTTATTGTAACTGGCTAAATTTTTAACCCGCTGTTCTTCCATCAGCTTATAACGCCGTTCCATCTCCAAAACTGCCCACTGTAGAGCGCGACTAGCCATTTTAGGATCAACAACAACAGGATGCAAGAGGTGAGGAATATCCTCATAATGAGATAACTCTATCCTCTTTGGGTCGATCATCAACAGTCGAACTTCATCCGGCGACGCCTTTAAAAGAAAACTGCAAATAATCGTATTTATACCGACAGATTTACCTGCTCCTGTCGCACCCGCAATAAGTAGATGCGGCATATCGGCCAAATTGGCAAAAACAGGGTTACCAACAACATCTTTACCAAGACCCAGTGTAAGGGCAGACTTGGATTTCAGGAACTTTTCATTGGAAAGAATTTCTCGAAAATATACTAACTGACGGATGGGATTTGGAATTTCTATACCTAGCGCAGCTTTGCCGGGTATAGAGCCGGCGATTCGAACACTTTCGGTTTTAAGACCAAGCGCCAGATCATTTTCCAGAGAAACAATTCTGCTGATCTTAACACCAGGGGCAGGAGAATACTCGTAGGTAGTAACAATTGGCCCCGGAGAAATACCAATGACTTTTCCGTCAATGCCGAAATCTTTAAATTTTGATTCAAGTTTCTCACTGATCTCAAGATAATGTTCACGATCAAACTTGCCGGACGTCTGATCAAGTGGCATATCCAGCAAGGTTACAGTTGGCAATACAAAATCACCCTTAGCAACAGGAAGAAGCGGCTGGAAAGCAACATCGTCATCGGATATATCAAACTTAACAGGTTCATTAAGTTTTGGGGTAATAATCAGTGGGGATTGAGTTGGGCTCTGGACTAGACGATTTTTCGGGGTTACAACTGCCACACTGCTCTGCTCCTGACTACGCGGTGCGGATAACCTTCGAATTAGATTACTGACTACACGAGAAATCATTGCAAAAAATTTGAAAGGTGAAAACTCAAGAGAGGCTATCAAGCACATAACAAGTATGAAAATAAAAACCAGTGCATACCCAACCCGCCCCAGAAAAGGCAGCAGCAAGGAATGGATGTTTTCACCGATAACACCAGCAGCAGAGCCACTTGTGGTGGACAACAGTGTAAATGGAATTTGTGCTGACAACGAGCTGCTTGAGATCATAATTCCGGTTATGCCAAACAGAACAACTGGCAGATTTTTCAACGGGAACTGATAGAAGTAAAACTTTACAGCAAATAAAGTAATCAGAAATATGAGCAGATAGGCACTTATGCCAAACATCCCAAGCAGGACCTGGGCAGTAAAGGCTCCGATACTGCCACCCCAGTTTGAACTAGCAGTTAATGCATCGGGCGTTGAGGGGGTATAACTGAGTAAACTGATAAAAAAGAAGAGCGAGATAAAGACGCCAATAATGGCGATTATTTCTTGGACTTTAGAGGGTGGTTCATTTGCGGTATTATTTTTTGCCATCTCGAATAGCGTCTAAGATACCATTAATAAATGAAGATGACTCATCGGTGCTGAAACGTTTAGCAATTTCAATGGCTTCATTAATAACAACTGAGGCAGGAACTTCTTTTTGAAAAACAAGTTCAAAAATGCCAATCCGTATCAAATTACGATCAACAATTGACATTCGGTCTACACGCCAATTCTTGGCATTACCGGTTATAATAGTGTCAATTTCATCCTGATTAGCACGGATACCAGCCAAGATGGTCGTTGCATAAGGGACTGCCTTCTGCGCCACACGAAAGTTATCAGATATCAATCTGATATCGGCGACATCCAATCCACACATGTCGGCCTGATAAAGAGCTTGCAGTGCAAGCTCCCGAGATTTTCTACGAAGTCCCATTAAATGCTGTCAATCAGGTTAACCATCTCAATGGCGGCAGAGGCGCAATCAGAGCCTTTGTTACCAGCCTTGGTACCGGCTCGTTCAATAGCTTGCTCGACGGTATCTGTAGTCAAAACACCAAAAATAACCGGCAGACCAGAATCCATACCTACCTGAGCAACACCTTTTGCCACTTCACTGGAAACATAGTCAAAATGTGGAGTAGCGCCACGGATAACAGCACCAAGACAAATTATCGCATCATACCGTTTTGTGCCGGCCATTTTCTGAGCTATGAGTGGCATCTCGTAAGCGCCGGGCACACGCGCTATATCGATGTCCTTGTCTATTGTTCCAGAACGTTTCAAGGTGTCAAGGGCTCCTTCAAGAAGCCGTTCTGAAATAAACGAGTTGAAACGTCCGACTATAATGCCAAATTTTTTACCCTTAGATTGTAAACTTCCTTCAAATATTTTCACAGAACTTCCTCCATATTTTTCAAATCAGTACGGTTTAAGCCTTACCCCTTTACCCTTTACCCTTTACCCTTCACCTAAAAACTATCTCCTATAAATCAAGCAAATGGCCTAATTTATCTTTCTTTGTTTGCAAGTATTTTAAATTTTGAGCTGATGGTGCAGTCTGAAGTGAAACTCTGTCAACAACTTCAATTCCATACCCTTCAAGCCCGATAATCTTTTTAGGGTTGTTAGTGATAAGTCGCATCTTGGAAACACCCAGGTCACGCAGAATCTGAGCGCCTATGCCATAATCGCGCAAATCCGCTTTAAAGCCCAATTTTTTATTGGCCTCAACGGTGTCCATCCCCTGATCCTGAAGATCATAGGCCTTAATCTTATTCACCAGACCAATCCCGCGTCCTTCCTGAGCCATATAGAGAACAACACCACAGCCCTCTTTATCAACCATCTCCATGGCTGCCTGTAGTTGACTGCCGCAATCACAACGTGTTGAACTAAAAACATCTCCAGTCAAACACTCGGAATGGACACGTACTAAGACAGATTTATCCCTGGTGATCTTTCCTTTAACCAAAGCAACATGTTCATGAGCATCTACATCATTGGTGTATACTATCGCTTTAAAATCACCGCCATACTTAGTCGGAAGATTCGCTTCAGCTGCACGATGGACCAGCGTGTCCATCCGAATACGATAGGCGACCAAATCTGCAATTGTGGCAATTTTCAAATTATGCTCTTTGGCAAAAACCTTCAAATCGTCCATTCTGGCCATAGTGCCATCGTCTTTCATTATCTCACAGATAACCGCAGAAGGACGTAAGCCAGCCAATCGAGAAAGATCAACAGAGCCCTCGGTTTGACCCGTTCGAACTAAAACGCCACCGGTGCGGGCTCGAAGAGGAAAAACATGACCAGGACTGACAATATCATCAGCAGTCACATCAAGACGTGCTGCCACTTGGATAGTGCGGGCTCTATCTGCGGCCGATATACCGGTTGAAACGCCAGTACGAGCTTCAATACTGACCGTGAACGCTGTTTCATAGGGTGACTTATTCTGCTGAACCATCATAGGCAGTTGCAGACGGTCGATCTGATCAGGTGTCATTGTCATGCAGATCAAGCCACGACCATGGGTAGCCATAAAATTAACGGCATCAGGTGTTACCATCTGTGCAGCCATGCATAAATCACCCTCATTCTCGCGATCTTCATCATCAACAAGAATGATCATTTTCCCGGAACGTATCTCCTCAATCGCTTCTTCAATCGTACTAACAGTCATTTATTTCACCATTTATTTACTTTAAAAATCCATTCTCAGCCAAAAAAGATACATCAATTTTTGATCGCTCGTGCTCATCAGAAGTATGGAGCACCAATTTCTCGACATATTTCCCGATAATATCAACCTCAAGATTGACCACGGATCCAGCACCGATGGTGCCCAGCATGGTAACCTCAAGGGTATGCGGTATGATTGAAACAGAAAACTGACGGCTTGCACACGAATTAACCGTTAAACTTATGCCATCAATTGTTATGGAACCCTTACTGATTATATACTTCCCCAGTCCGTCCGGGATACTGAATGTAAAAATCGTAAAGTTACCCAGCTTCTCTCGTGAAATAACTTTACTGACAGCATCAACGTGACCACTGACAATATGGCCACCCAAGCGATCACTTAATCGTAAGGCACGCTCAAGATTCACGCCGCTGCCGACGGTTAAAGAACCTAAATTGGTTCGCGCCAGAGATTCAGGTGAAACATCAGCGTAAAACCGTTTTTTTGTGATATTCTTTGCTGTTAAGCAAACGCCATTGATGGCGATACTTTCACCTTCCAGAGGATCATTTAGATCAAAATCAGCTTCAAGTCCAAAAACGAGACCACCCCCGGACGGTCTTGTCTCAAACAACTTTCCTTTACCTTGTATAATTCCTGTAAACATATGAATGTATTCTACTCAAATAAACCTTCGATTAGCACATCATTGTCAAACTGTTTCGTAGATACCTGCACAAGCCTGGGGAATGTACCATTTCCCCCCCGGACCTTACCGCCCACTAAAGAAACCCCCTGATCGCCAACAAAAATAGGACCATAAAAAAGCATCGCCTGATCGGCGAGATGGTTACGAATAAAAGAGGCATGAATCTGCCCTCCACCTTCAACGAGGATACTGGTCACCTGTCTTTGAGCGAGTGCGCTTAATACCACTTCCAAGTTAATTTGTCCATCAATGCCTCTAACAGTTCGCTCAATATCGGCATTAACACCTGAAAAGGGTTTAAGCTGGTCATCTGTCACATGTTCACCACAAAAAACGATGGTTTTGGCCGCGGATTTCTGGTTAAGCAATTTTGATTCGGGCGGCAACCGAAGATGAGAGTCAAGAACAACGCGTATTGGATCTTGTGTAGATTTTCCTGAAATTCTACAGGTGAGCGCAGGGTCATCTGCCAAAGCCGTACCAACACCTATTAAAATTGCATCAACCTGATCACGAACCTGATGGACATAGGCCCGCGAACTTTCACTGGTAATCCAGAGCTGTTCAGCACTTGATGATGCAATTTTACCGTCCAATGAAACTCCAGCCTTAACGATAACCCACGGTTTTTTTTGAGTTATCCACTTAACAAACGGTCTATTTATTCTCTGGCACTCTTCTTCGAGCACACCGCAGGTTACCTGGAGCCCATTTTGAGTTAAAAATAAGTTTCCGCCTCCAGCAACAGAGGGGTTTGGGTCAGGCATACCGACAACAACCCGCCTCAGACCATTTTTGAGTATAGCTTCTGTACAGGGGCCTGTTCTACCGTGATGATTACATGGCTCCAAAGTAACGTAAATTGTGGCTCCATGCGCTTTTGGCCCCGCCTCAGCCAAGGCATTAATCTCGGCATGGGCTGTGCCAGCTTTTTTATGATATCCACGACCAACAACTCTGCCGTTGTTCACAACCACAGCGCCGACCAGTGGGTTTGGTGATGTCCTCCCCGCAGCTTTGACCGCCTCATCCAAGGCTAATTTCATGTACTTCAGATCTTCAGAGTTATGATTTTCCATTAGCCCCAAGCATATTTTTGAGTTCATCCATAAACTCACTAAGATCTTTAAATTGTCGATATACAGACGCGAAACGAACATAGGCAACATCGTCGATTTCACGTAAGCCATCCATTACTTTTTCGCCAACCAAAGTAATAGGAATTTCACGTTCACCCATATCCTGTAGATTTCTTTCAAGGGCATCGGCAAACTCTTCAATCTGAGCCATAGATACAGGCCGTTTTTCACAAGCTTTCTTAAGCCCTTCAACAACTTTATGCCGTTCCCAAGGCTCACGACGGCCATCCTTCTTTATCAACATGGGCATAGTGACTTCAAGTCGCTCATAGGTCGTAAAACGCCTTTCACAGGATTCGCACAAGCGTCGTCGACGCGTAATTGTATTATCTTTGTTTAAACGAGAATCAACAACTCGATTATCAAGAAGGCCGCAATATGGACATTTCATAAGTTCACCCTATTTATAGACAGTACAGAATATAAGATTACTTTGTATAGATCAGATGCATTTTGCATCGTGCTACTATAATAAGCTTAGACTTAAAGGCAAAAGAAAAGTTCAACACTGTAAGTCAAAATCAGATAAGAAATAAAACATTTATTACTGAGGCTGGATAGAAGATGAACAGCTGAACGACAAGGGGAAGGAAAAAAAGCTAGATTTGATTGAGTGGGATTCCTGCCTCAGACATCATTAGAGAGGTCAATTCATCTGGATAGCCTTCTTTGTAGTAAACTTTTTCAAGTTGAATATTTATCAACATCTTGGTGCAGATTGAACACGGCAGGTTTGTGCAATAGAGCGTTGCACCTTCAACACTGAAACCATGAAGGGCAGCCTGAATTATTGCATTTTGTTCGGCATGAAGACCTCGGCAGAGTTCATGCCGTTCGCCGGAAGGAATACCTTTCTGTTCACGAAGACATCCAACATCCAGGCAATGCCGAATTTTTGATGGTGCTCCGTTGTACCCTGTAGCAACAATACGTTTATCACGAACTAAAATAGCCCCTACTTTCCGACGAGTACAGGTCGAACGTTGAGCAACAAGCTCGGTAATCCCCATAAAATAGTCATCCCACGATGGTCGTATATGAACAAGTTTTGATGACATAGTAAATCGAGAACTCAGTATAGAGGTGTACTAAGAAATGTTGGGGTCACATTCTAAAAAAGACTACTGTTTTCGCAAGTGGGGATAGAGTGGATAGTGGTCACACAGTGCACGAACCTCATCTCTAAGTTGAGACAACACTTCTGCCTTAGTCGTGTTCTCAATCGCACGATTAATCCAATCGCCAATTTTTCTCATTTCAGGTTCTTTTAAACCACGAGTTGTCACGGCCGCAGTTCCGATTCGAATACCACCAGTAACAAATCGACTTTGGGTATCAAAAGGAATGGCGTTTTTATTGACCGTTAAGCCAGCACTTTCAAGGGCCTCCTCCGCATCCTTTCCAGTGATCTTCTTCGGTGACAAATCAACGAGCATAAGATGATTGTCAGTACCCCCGGAGACAAGCCGAAAACCGAAGCCAGTCAGGCTTTCGGCCAAAGTTCGGGCATTTTTCACAACCTGTTCCTGATACTGGCGATACTCAGCAGTCATAGCCTCTTTAAAGCTAACGGCTTTAGCGGCAATAACATGAACCAGAGGTCCACCCTGAATACCAGGGAATATTTTACTGTTTAATTTCTGCCCATACTCATCTTTAGCCAGGATCAAACCACCACGAGGACCACGCAAGGTTTTGTGAGTAGTTGTAGTAACAAAATCAGCATATGGAACCGGTGAAGGATGTTGGTCTGCCGCAACAAGGCCGGCAATATGAGCCATATCGACCATAAAGAGCGCGCCGACCGTATCGGCAATTGTACGAAAACCCTGCCAATCGATAATGCGAGGGTATGCACTAGCACCAGCAACAATCATTTTCGGCTTTTCTTGAACAGCAATACGTTCAACTTCAGCCATATCAATTTGCTCAGTTTCCTTGCTGACACCATAAGAAACAAAATTAAAGAGCTGTCCTGAGAAGTTCACCCCACTACCATGGGTTAAATGTCCACCATGGGCAAGATCCATCCCCAAAACTTTATCACCGGGAGATAACACAGAAAAATAAACAGCCATATTAGCCTGACTGCCTGAATGGGGCTGAACATTTGCGTATTCAGCCTTAAATATCTTCAGTGCTCGCTCACGGGCAAGGGTCTCTATCTGATCAGCATATTCGCAACCACCATAGTAGCGTTTACCTGGATACCCTTCGGCATATTTATTGGTAAATATAGAACCCTGAGCCTCTAGCACAGCCTGACTGACAATATTTTCAGAGGCAATAAGCTCTAGTTGATTGGCCTGTCGACCAAGTTCGTGCTCAATTGAACGGAAAACTTCTGGATCTTCTTTACTTAAACAAGACACAATAAACGCCTTTTATTAGATTTTAATGATTACAAATTTTAATTACTGGATTACGAGATCTGACAACCGGCAGCGAACTTATCCAGACGTCGCTGGTGACGATCACCGCCAAATTGGGTGTGTAACCACGTTCTAACAATTTCAAGTGCCAGTCCCGGTCCGACGACTCTGGCACCAAGACATAGCACATTAGAGTTATTATGTTCTCGACTCATTTGGGCTGTAAACTGTTCATGGCACAAAGTGGCGCGAATACCATTAAATCGATTAGCTGCAATTGACATCCCAATCCCGGTGCCACAAATAAGTACACCTCGATCCGCATCACCCTTGAGCACCGCTTGACAAACTGCATTTGCAAAGTCGGGATAGTCAACAGATGCAGTCGAATTGCAACCTACATCAACGACTTCACACTGTTCCAGAACAAGGAGATCAACGATGGATTCTTTCAGAACATAACCGCCATGATCACAGCCAATAGCAATTTTCACTTTTAATTCTCGTAACGTTTCATAATTAAAACGGCATTCGTACCACCGAAACCAAATGAGTTTGACATCGCGGCCCGAATGTTCATTTTACGGGCCGAATTGGGCACATAATCAAGATCACATTCATCACTAGGATTTTCCAAGTTCATGGTTGGAGGCGCTATCTGTTCAGAAATAGAGAGTGCTGTAAAAACAGACTCAATACCACCAGCGCCACCAAGCAGGTGGCCCGTCATAGATTTTGTGGAGCTAATAGCAAGTTTCAAGGCGTGATCGCCAAAGACAGTTTTAATAGCACGAGTCTCACAGAGATCGTTTAAAGGAGTTGAAGTCCCATGGGCATTAACATAATCAATATCCTCAGGAGTCATCCCCGCACTGTTCAAAGCCATCTGCATACACCGAGCAGCTCCCTCACCATCATCGGGCGGTGCAGCCATATGATATCCATCTCCGGACATTCCATAGCCGACAACCTCAGCATAAATCTTAGCATTTCGAGCCTGTGCGTGTTCCAAAGATTCAAGCAGAAGCGCCCCCCCGCCTTCACCGATAATGAAACCGCTTCTATCTCTATCAAAAGGTCGGGATGCAGTGTGCGGGGAATCATTCTCCTTGGACAGAGCCTTCATCGAATTAAAACCACCGACAGCCATGGGGCAGATCACTGACTCACTGCCACCAGTAAAGGCAACATCACAATCACCCAACAGTATTGACCGATAGGCTTCGCCAACAGCATGTGTACCAGCGGCACAGGCAGTTGAAAGCGACAGGTTCGGACCTTTTGTTTTCAAAATAATCGATACTTGACCTGCACCCATGTTAGGAATAACCATTGGGATAAAAAAAGGAGTAATTCTTTTAGGTCCCCTTTCAAGCATTACCTGATGATAGTGTTCAATGGTGGGCAGACCACCTAAACCGCAACCAAATATAGAGCCAACTCGGTGGGCATTTTCATCAGTAATCAAAAAGCCAGAGTCATCCAAGGCCATTTTTGAAGCAGCAACAGCATACTGGACAAAGAGCTCAAGATGTTTAGCTGTCTTACTGTCGATAAAATCTTCTACCTGAAAATCCTTGACCTCGGCAGCAATTTTAACTGCATAGTCAGTTGTATCAAATCGGGTGATTTTATCTATGCCACTCTTGCCTGCACATAAATTATCCCAGGTTTTCTTTACACCTGTACCTAACGGAGTAACAAGGCCAAGACCTGTAACAACGACTCTTCTAGCCACAACTCAGCTCCTATTAGACAGACTGAATATGCTCAATTGCACTTTTTACAGTAGTGATCTTTTCTGCTACTTCATCAGCTATTTCAATATCAAAAGCTTCTTCCATCGCCATAATAAGCTCAACCAAATCAAGTGAATCAGCACCAAGATCATCGACAAAAGAGGCTCCAGGAACGACCTTTGCTTTATCTACACTCAGCTGCTCAGCAATGATTTCTATAAGTTTATCTTCTACAGACATGTTTTTTCTCCTTTTTATCTATTTTTTTTGCTACACAAAATTATTCATTATTCTAAAATGTTTATCTACGTGAAACGCTCACGCTTCAGCACTTAAATCTTTCACAAATTCACATATACATTCCGCCATTTACGTGAATGAATTGTCCGGTTATGTATGAGGCATCCTCCGAAGCAAGAAATGCAACTGCGGCAGCCACATCATCAGCTTGACCTAATCTTGAGAGTGGAATTTCACTCAATATTTTATTGGTTACTTCTTCTGAAAGTCCATCAGTCATTTCAGTTTCTATATAACCTGGGGCTACGCCATTTACAGTAATACCGCGAGAGGATAACTCCCGAGCCACAGATTTGGTCAACCCGACCAGACCTGCTTTTGCTGAAGCATAGTTAACCTGTCCGGCATTACCAGCAAAACCAATAACTGAGGCTATATTAATTATTCGGCCCCAGCGTGATTTCATCATTGGCCTGGAAACCGCCTTGATACAGTTAAATGAACCTTTAAGGTTTGTATCAAGAACAGCATCCCAAGCATCTTCCTTCATCATTGCAAGCAAACCGTCACGGGTAATCCCGGCATTATTAACGAGTATGTCAATAGAGCCTTCCTGCTTAATACAATTTTTAATGGCCGACTGGACTGCGTCAAAATCAGCAACATCAAACTGAACAGCACCAGCTTGACCGCCATTTTCAGTAATCTGCTTAACGGTTGCAAGCGCCGCATCAGGGCGACTCACATAATTAATTAACACCTTAGCCCCCAATCTGGCAAGTCTAAGACTTACTGCCTGTCCTATCCCACGACCTCCACCTGTAACCAAAGCGATTTTACCTGCAATTGTCATAAACGTTTACAACCCTTTTCGTTCTTTAAAGGCATCAATTAATTTGGGCAGAACTTCGAAAAGATCACCGACTATTCCATAGGTTGCAATATCAAAAATCGGTGCATCGGGGTCTTTATTGATTGCAACAATAGTATCGGCAGACTGCATGCCGACCATATGCTGAATTGCACCGGAGATACCACAGCAGATATAAAGTTTCGGTGCCACAGTTTTACCGGTTTGTCCAACCTGGTGCGGATAGCCAATCCAACCTGAATCAACAGCCGCACGCGACGCAGCAACAGCGCCACCAAGAGTTGAGGCTAATTCGCGAACCAAGGCAAAACCTTTCTCGTTCTCCATCCCGCGCCCACCGGCAACGACGATATCAGCTTCATTAAGTTTGACTGCATCCTCAACTGCAATAACAGTCTCCAGAACTTTCACTCGATCAGCCAGACGCATAGCACCCGGCTCAACGGTTATAATTTTTCCCTGCCTGCTGCTGTCGGGCTCACAGGCAGTCATAACCATCGGCCTGACTGTCGCCATCTGCGGCCTTGTGTCCGGGCAGACGATAGTTGCCATAATATTACCACCAAAGGCAGGCCTGGTCTGCAAGAGAGTTCCGTCTTCAACACGTATGGACAAATCGGTACAGTCTGCAGTAAGCCCAGCGCCAACAGCTGTTGCAACTTTTGGTATAAATGATCGTCCAATTGCGGTTGCACCGGCAAGAACTATTTCGGGTTTATACTGACCTATCAAATCTTCCAACAGGTTAGCATACGACTCATCGGTAAAATGTTCAAGGTTCGGGGAATCAGCCACATATACAGTATCGGCGCCGAAGGCAATAAGCTCCTGAGCTGCACTCTCTAAATTATGCCCAAATAGAACTGCAGACAATGACACCTCTTTTTGGCCAGCTATCTGGCGTCCAACACCAAGGAGCTCAAAAGAGACGGGAGCCACCGAGCCATTTCGATATTCGGCATAAACCCATACCCCAGAATACTCGTCAATATTAGCCTGTCTGTTATCTGAAGTTTTTTCTATGCAGAGTGCCTCTACAGCGCAATTATCTACACATGTACCACAAAGAGTACATTTTTCATTAACGACAGCGCTAGCATCAACCATCTCTATGGCACCAAATGCGCAACTATCAACGCAGACACCGCAACCTATACATAGTTCTTTATCAATTTTAAGCATCGATTTCTCTTAGAGTAATGCCTCAATTTTTCCAACCAATTGGCCAACCTGCTCTTCAACTGTACCTTGAAGAATAGTTCGATTGCCTTTCGGTTCAGGTGCAAAAACCCGTGAAACCTGAGTTGGTGATCCGTTTAAACCTAAAAACCTTGGATCTGCACCGATATCAGTTGCATTCAGAACAGTTATTGTGGCCTTCTTGGCCTTCATTTTACCTTTTAAAGAAGGAATTCGCGGCGTGTTAATCTCCTTAACCACCGTCAAAAGAGCAGGCAAAGGAATAGCAATTTCATCATAGCCATCATCCATCATTCGCTGAAGATAGATGATATTTTCCTTACATTCATGAATCTTTTTGACATATGAAGCGTATGGATAGTCCAGTCTATGGGCAAGTCCGGGTCCGACCTGGGCAGTATCGCCGTCTATCGCCTGTTTGCCGCACAGAACTAAATCAAAGCCGCCAATTTTGGCAATTGCCATCGCCAGGGTATAGGTGGTGGCCCAGGTGTCCGAACCAGCAAAAGCCCTGTCCGAAACAAGATAGCCTTCATCTGCACCACAGGAAATTGCTTCACGAAGCATCTCCTCAGCCTGAGGAGGCCCCATACTGAGAACAGCTACAGTGCCGCCATATTGCTCCTTGAGTTTAACACCCTCCTCAAGCGCATGACGGTCAAAGGGATTCATTATGCTTTTAACCCCTTCTCTACTCAATGTATTAGTAACTGGGTCCAAACGTACATTTTTGGCATCCGGTACCTGTTTAATACAAACTACAATTCTCATTTAATGCCCTAACAGTAATTTGAATGTAAATGATGACATCAGTTAGCGCTTGCCACTTTTAACTTTTAACTTTCCGGCTCCGCCGTATTAAGTATATTCCTTGTTCAGAGCCAAACCGACAACATTTCGTTGAATCTGATTAGTTCCTTCATAAATTTGCAGTATCTTGGCATCCCGCATCATCTTTTCAACCGGGTATTCACGCATATACCCGTACCCTGCCAATACTTGCACAGCATCAATGGTCACCTTCATCGCTACATCTGTTGCAAAAACTTTACACATTGATGAAGCCTTCGACATATCCTTCGGGTGCGCATCAATATGTTTTGCCGATTGATACACCAGGGCGCGGGCTGCTTCAGTTTGAATTGCCATATCAGCCAATAAATGCTGTACTGCCTGAAATGAAATTATCGGCTTACCAAACTGAATACGTTCTTTAGCATACTTTACCGACTCATCCAAGGCCGCCTGAGCAAGACCGACGCCCAATATAGCAATTCCTGGTCGAGATTTATCCAAGGTCTTCATAACAGTAATAAACCCTGTTCCCTGTCGACCAATTATCCTATCTTTAGGAATTCGACAATCTTTAAAGATCAATTCCCTGGTGGAAGAGGCCCTGATACCAAGTTTTTTCTCCTTTGGCCCATAGGAAAAACCAGGGTCGGTATCCTCAACCACAAACATGGACGCTCCACGAGGGCCCTTACTACGATCGGTTATAGCAATCACAGTGTATAAATTTGCCTCGCCACCGTTAGTTATCCACTGTTTTGTACCATTAAGAACCCATTCATCACCGTCAAGTACCGCAGTGGTCTGAATACCGGAGGCATCACTTCCAGCATTTGCTTCAGTGAGTGCAAAGGCCGCCATAATTTCACCAGATGCCAACAATGGCAGATACTTCTCTTTCAGCTCATCACTTCCTGATAGGATTATCGGGTATGCACCAAGCGCATTAGCAGCAAAACTAGTAGCAATTCCGACACAGCCACGGGCAAATTGTTCAAGCGCTAAGACAATATCAAAACTACCTCCGCCATAGCCGCCATATTGCTCTTCAATATAGAGTCCTGATAGATCGGCCTTAGCAATCTCTTTTATAATTTCACGGGGAAACTCTTCTTTTTCATCAAGTTCAGCTCGACAAGGTATTATTTTTTCATTGGTAATTTGTTGAGCGACCTCAACGATCATTTGCTGTTCTTCTGTTAAAAAATAGTCCATTAAAATCCCCAAATTACTGGTATTACAATCATTGAGTAAAGACACGCTTCGTATCTTAAATTCAAATTACCATTTAACAATAGAAGCACCCCAGGTAAACCCACCACCAAAAGCACAAAAAAGTACTGTGTCACCTCTATGCAACTTGCCCAAACGATTGGCCTCATCAAGTGCTATGGGTATGCTGGCTGCAGATGTATTACCATATTTGTGTATATTTACATAGACTTTTTCTGGAGGGACCGAAAGCCTTTCCAGCAGGCTGTTAAGAATACGAATATTGGCTTGATGGGGAATCACATACGATATATCTTCAATTGTCATGTTCTGTTTTTTTAAAACTTGCACAACTGCATTTTCCATAGATTTAACAGCATACTTAAATACATCTTTCCCTTCCATCTTAATATATGACCCTTTATTGTTTGCATTAAGCAGATCAGGGTTCATACCTTTTGCAGAATTCATACTCAGAAGGTGAGACAACGTCCCATCGGCATAAAGTTTACTGCCCAGTAGCCCATAGTCGTAGGACGATGTTCCTGTCACAACTACAGCGCCCGCACCATCTCCCCACAATACGCATGTGGTACGATCCTGCCAATTCGTCCGTGCTGAAAGATTTTCCGCACCAATCACAAGTATTTTCAGGTCAGGATCACGTCTGACATACGCATCTGCTAAATCCAGTCCATACAAGAAACCACAGCAAGCAGCGTTAATATCGTAGGCAAATGCCTTAACAGCACCGAGCTCCTTCTGGGCAAGACAAGCGCATGAAGGCATGGACATTTCGCTGGTCATTGTGCCACAGATAATCAGGTCGATCTCTTGGGCAGTTACGCCAGCCATATCCAGAGCCTGACGACTAGCATGTGCAGCAATTTTAGAGGTTTCTTCGCCAGGGCCGGCGATACGACGAGATTTGATACCAGTTCGAGTAGTAATCCACTCATCAGAGGTATCAACAATGGATTCAAGGTCGTGGTTGGAAACTTCACGCCTTGGCAGACATGAACCAGTCCCTAAAATAAATGAATTCTTCATGGAATTGTTTTCAGGCCGTTTCTATATTTTCGGGCAAAACCTGATCTTTAGCGAGGAGATTGCAGATATGGTCATTCATATTGTTACGTACCATTTCTGCTGCGACTCTAATGGCATTCATTATAGCTCGCGAGTTTGAGCGGCCATGGCAGATAATGGCGGTACCATTAAACCCCAGAAGTGGTGCTCCGCCATACTCAGCATAATCAGTTCGTTTTTTCAGATTCGCGTAGGCTTTCTTGGTAAGAAGATAACCCACCTTGGATATAAGGTTTTTAGAAAACTCTTCCCTTAGCATGGATACCATCGCATCAGCAAGACCTTCACTCAGCTTCAGACAAACATTTCCGACAAAACCATCACAAACCATAACATCGACATCACCTTGAAAAATATCTCTGCCCTCGACGTTACCGATGTAATTGAGGTTACTTGCAGTCAACAGTTCGTGGGTTTTTTTTACCAGGGCATTGCCCTTGCCACCCTCTTCGCCAATACTCAAGAGACCAACCCTCGGCTCATCAATATCAAACAATACCCTGGAAAATGCGGTTGCCATCACTGCAAACTGGTGCAGATGCTGGGGCCTGCAATCCACATTGGCACCAACATCCATAATAACCAGTGGTTTTTTGAGCGTTGGAAATATACCTGCTATACCCGGCCTGGAAATACCTTTAAGCCGACCAAGTGTTTTTACAGCGGCAGCTAAAGTGGCCCCTGAATTGCCGGCACTCACGACAGCATCAACCTTTTTATCTTTAAGTTGTTCAAAGGCAACAACTATGGAAGAATCCTTCTTTTTGCGAATCGCATCAAGCGGAGATTCATCCATTTCGACTACCTGTGTTGTATGGACAATCGAAATTCTGTCATGAACATCAAAGGCAGAAGTATGTTCTTTTTGAGCAGCACACTTTTTATAATCAGCGAGATGTTTTGTCAGTGATGTATCAATACACTTTTTATCGCCAAGCAAAACGACCTGATAACCATACTTGCAGACTGCGTCAACAGCACCGGAAATGACTTCATCAGGTTCGCGATCACCACCCATTACATCTAAAGCTATCTGCACGTCACTCCCCTAATCCGGCAGGCCGGGATCTTCATGACAACTCATGGTAACACGCCATGGAGTCAGATTTTATTTGATAATTCACGTGCAAAACAGGCGTCAACGATGAATGTAGGCTATTGCTCTTATTAGGACTACTAGATCGACTTTTGCGGTCTATGCCAGCGCGCATCATATCAATGCTGACGAAAGTAAGTGCCATACCAAGTTTTTCTATTCGATTTCGTCATCAAATTTAACAACTGTTCTACCCTTATAGGTACCACAGCCGGCACAAAGGCGATGAGGTTGTTTGGGCTCGCCACACTCAGAACAATTTGAAACATTTGGTGCTACTAATGCGTCATGTGATCGTCGTAATCGGGTCCGAGCGTGAGAATGTCTTCTTTTTGGTAATGCCATCAGATTGCCTCTACAAATTATAGTAAATAACGTTGAACGTTCAACGGATAAAAAATACCGTCATCACAATATGGACGGTACGACTAATGAATTTTTATTTTAGTAAGTTCAGAAAAAGGGCTATCCTTATATAACTCAGAACATGAACACAAACTCTGGTTTTTATCTATGCCGCAGTGAGAACAGAGCCCTTTGCATTTTTCGTTACAGATAGTCTTTACCGGCAGCATCAGATAATACTGTTGTTGAAGCGTTTCAAATAGATCAATTTCCGGATCTTCAAGCTCAACAATATCCATTTCAGCATCTGTCAGTTGATGCTCATCTTCATTATGTAGGTTTTTCCCAACCCCTACCCAGTCGAAAAAAAGTGTAAAATCCGACTCAAGTTTAGATTCAAAACTGGAAAGGCAACGATCACATTCCAACTCAACCGAACATGTAATAAAACCTCTCATAACGACGCGTGATTCGATTTTCTTTAAGGTGATACGTGCTAAAGGGTCACTTAGTACCTTGAAGTCTGTATTGGTAAGCCAGAACCGGTCATTAATGTCGAAGTTCAACCCTTCTTCAGGTATCTCATCAAATGAAATTTTCACACAAATTCCAATTTTTTTTACTTTTAAAAATACCTAAGCAAAGCACTGTTTTTTCAAATCAGAAGAACAGGTGAATATAAGAAATTACGCAGTATTGTCAAGTTATTTAAGAAAATCACACCATCATTAATTTGCTTTAAAGATATCTCAAACTATGAGTTATGGGTAATTTGCCCAGGAAGGCTACGCAAGATAAATCAGTCCAGTAAAACAGCATGAAGTACAATGGCGTTGTCGAATAAAGGATTAATCGAGAACGAAAAAACACGAAGGGAACAATTTCAGGCAGGGATAAACCATAAGGAGGAAATTTCAGTGTGAAGCGTTTGACAATTTAATTTTTTCTTGAAGACGTAACATCAAACCGTCAAATTTTTCGGCAGTAATTATTTCTGAAAATTGGCGTCTGTACTGTTTTATAACGCTGGCGCCCTCGATTACAACATCAAAAACCAGCCACTCGTCGCCTTCTTTTTTCAATTTATAAATTATCGAAATTTCACTCGTATCCTTCACAAATTGACTATAGACCAACGCCAAATTATCTTTGACATTCTCTTTTGAAAAAACGACTTTCTCATCGGAATACGACTCAATCCTTCTGATATAGGTTTTCTTTAAAAGATCAGAGAACAAGACAACAAAACCTGCCTGCTCCTCCACTGTCAGACTGTCCCAGTTATCGCCGAGTGCCAGTCTCGACATCAGTTGGAAATTGAAACGCTGATCCACCAACTGCAGTATCGTGTTCTTACGCTTTTCTGAGTTTTCCTCACCTTTTAGAGCCTGATCAGTTACAACCTGGATTATTCTTTCTACTGTCATTTTTATTGAGTCAATAGGCAAACTCGCTTCGGCAGAGACCACTGCAACAAAACCCAGAACAAATAAAAAAACAGTGCATGATGCCACTATCTTTCTCTTAATGTGAAACGATACCATGCTTAAATACCTTGTATGCTCAATTTTTAAATTATCTACTGAGTACTAGAGTCTCTTGAAAACCGGCCTTAATTAGTTCCTGCTCCGCATTTTTTGCCAAGACAAACTCATTGCCGCCGATGACCTGAATACCATAAAACGTATAATCCTCTCGAATATATTCTACAACAACAGGCTCTCTATCGATTGACAGCAGTCTTTGGGATAAGGCGTCACCATTTTCAATGTCGGTAAAAACCCCCACCTGGATAAAGTATTTTTTTGATTTTAATCGCTCCGGGCTAACTGCTTTCACAGGACCATCCGTTAAAGCGCTTAACATCGCGGATTTATCAGCTTCATCAAAATTAAAAAAACTGCTTTGTTTCGGATACGAAGATGTATCAATATGCTTATCGAGGATCTGACTCCGACGACTATCAGTAAAAAACTGCCGCATCGCAATATACGGGTCAAAGGATGATTCAATAAACTGTTCGTACTCCCCGAGCACAAGTGAGGTCTGGTTAATACGTTTCCCGGCATGGACAGCTAAGCCATTTGTTGAGTCATCAAAATAAATATAGCTTAGAGGGTTGAGAAAGGAGTCACCAACCTTGCCGATTGTATCACGGATATTAGAGGGGCCAAAGATAGGCCAACAGATATAGATACCTTCACCAAAACCGTATTTTCCCAGAGTCTGGCCAAAATCTTCATCTGAAGTGTGCAAGTTAAACACCTCTTTAGCCGGATCAGCTAAACCTCCAGCGCCAGCAGTGGTGTTTATCACAAAACGCAGCAGCTCAGTCCCTGACTGTGCAACTTTTCCCTGCAAAAGGTTATTTACAATTCGAATAGGTGCCACGATATTGTTAAAGGCATTGCCAATACACCCGCGAATATCTTCAGGCAATATTGCAGCATATGTTTCAGCCACAGGGTTTAAGAGATACGTGTATAGCGTATCGTTAAACTGAAAAAAAATCCTGTTGAGCGGCTCTATCGGGTCACTGATTTCAGAAATTTCAGTGTCAGTTTCGTACTCACCAAGCAAGTCATCATCGGCCTGCATCGCGACTAAAGGCTGCGCAAACAAAAGGAATACTACGAGATACGATGTGATTTTTCTCCTCAAGACATCAGGCTCCTTTTATTAAAGTGATAAAATAGCTGCTAGAAGCATTGTCGATAATTTAAATTAATTTTACAAGACAAAAAATAATCCCAAATATGCTTTTTATAATTTAATGTATCATTGAATTATTATTCAAACTGTGTTGTATTTACCGTGTCGATAAACGTATCATCTACCCAAAAAATACCCTTAATAAGACAAAATAATGTTTATAAAAATATATAAACGAACCATCATTAAACATCCAGGTTTTTCGATTTTTTTTGTTTTTCTGGCAGTGGCATTTTTTTCATTCCATTCAGGAAAATTCAAACTTGACGCCTCGGCTGACTCTCTGGTTCTCGAAAATGATGATGCCCTGCGTTATTTTCGTAAAATCTACAACCAGTACGGAACAAACGATTATCTGGTTCTGACCTACACCCCTGCCGCTGACCTTTTCAGCAAGCCGGTCATTGATGATTTAAAAAAACTCTCCGACGAGCTTTCAGCTCTCCGTGGTGTGGATTCCATTGTCAGTATCTTAAATGTCCCGCTGCTTTTTAGTCCTAAAGTCACTTTCAGCGATTTATCGAACCAGGTCAGGACCCTTTTAACTCCGGATGTTGATTTCCAGCTTGCCAAGCAGGAGTTTAAAACAAATCCAATTTACAGCGAACAACTTGTAAGCCCTGACGGTCAAACAACTGCCATTCTAATCAACCTGCCTATTAACCATAAATTACGTGACCTCCTGACCGAACGAACAAATTTACGAGAGAAAGAGTTCAACAAGACTATCACAGCCGATGAACGCTCAAGATTGGCTGTCGTTTCAGAAGAGTACAGAGCCTACGCCACACACCTCACCGGCGAGCAGAACGCTTTGGTCGATGAGATTCGCTCTACAATGGAGTTGCACCGCAACACTGCCAATCTGTTTTTGGGCGGTGTTCCAATGATCATTGCCGACATGATCTCATATGTGCAAAGCGACATTATCATCTTCAGCGTCGGAGTTTTTATCTTCCTTATTCTAACCTTAACCATAATTTTCAAACAAAAACGATGGGTCTTTCTACCTATGGTATGTTGTTTTACCGCCGCCACTACCATGATTGGCTTACTTGGATTGATGGATTGGCGGGTAACGGTTATCTCCTCTAATTTTATTTCCTTAATGCTCATCTTCACGATGTCACTCACCATTCACCTGATAGTGCGCTATCGTGAATTATGCACTATCTACCCTGATGAAAGTCAAGAGTTTCTTGTTCTCGAAACGGTCCGTTTAAAATTCATGCCCTGCCTCTACACTGTTTTGACCACAATTGTGGCTTTTGTTTCCTTACTTGTCAGTTCTATTCGCCCGGTAATGGACTTTGGGCTCATGATGACAATTGGCTTAATCGCCTCTTTTATCCTTACATTTCTAATTTTTCCTGCTGCTGCAATGCTAATCAACCGTGAACACATTGCTCTGCAAGAAAGTAAACAGGCCCCTTTCACCTCGATATTTGCTGTATTTACCGACAAGAGAGGTGGTCTGGTTCTATTTATTTCATTTTTATTAATTATGTTAAGCGCCTACGGGGTTACCAAGCTAAAAGTTGAAAATAGATTTATCGACTACTTCAGCGAATCAACAGAGATCTACCAGGGCATGAAACTTATTGATGAAAAGCTAGGAGGAACGACACCGCTTGACATAATTATCGATCTCCCTGACGAACAGGTCGCTACTTCAACCAGCAAAGCAGCTTCAACAAGCGATTCGTCAGCTGGTGATCTGCTGGACGATGATCTGCTTTCAGCCGATTTTGGCGGCGATGAACTCCTGGTGGACGAATCAAATTTCTCTTCAGAGAGATACTGGTTTACCGCCTATAAGCTCGAAAAACTTGAACGAATCCACTCCTTTATCGAGCAGTTACCCGAAACAGGCAAAGTTTCTTCAATTGCTACTTTGACAAAAATTGCCACATCTCTTAATAACAGCATTGCTCTTGATGATTACGAGTTATCGCTTATGTACGATAAAATACCGCAGACCATCAAAGATGTTCTTGTTACCCCCTACCTTTCCATCGCCAACAACCAAGTTCGTTTTGCCACTCGAATTATGGAGTCAGATATCAACCTTTCCCGCCAGAAATTGATTGAGAAAATAGATCTGTTTCTTGTTGATGAGATGAACTATCCGGCTGATTCCATTCACTTTACCAACATGGTGGTTCTCTATAACAATATGCTGCAAAGTTTATTCAAATCTCAGATTATGACGATTGGGGTTGTGTTTTGCGGAATTATGCTCATGTTCATGGTGCTTTTCAGATCCCTGTCAATTGCCCTGATAGCTATCCTGCCAAACTTGCTTCCGGCAGCCATGGTCTTAGGAGCTATGGGTTTTTTTGGTATTCCACTGGACATGATGACAATTACAATTGCAGCCATTTCCATCGGGATTGCAGTTGACGACACAATTCACTACATACATCGGTTCATGAAAGAGTTCAAAAAGGATCGAAACTATCGGGCGACAATGCATCGCTGTCATGCAAGTATTGGGAAAGCTATGTATTATACATCACTGACCATCATAATAGGCTTTTCAATCCTTGTTCTTTCAAAATTCATCCCTACAATTTACTTTGGTCTTTTCACCGGCTTCGCCATGTTGGCCGCCCTGTTGGCCGCTTTAACTCTGCTACCCCAGCTCATCATTGTTTTCAAGCCATTAGGTCCTGAGGCCCCTACAAAATCAGCCAATGCCCAAAACTAAACTATTGTCTCGTGAACACCTCATCGTCTTCCGGCGCTTAAGCCAGTCGCTGTTCACTGTTTTTTGCCTTTACAGTGGGTGGCAGTTTTTCCAATTTCACCAGTGGGCTATTGGAAAATCTGCTGTTTATATCCAAAGGCCCCCTTCGGTCGAGGCCTTTTTACCTATCAGCGCCCTATTGGGCCTTAAAAGACTATTGTTCACAGGCCAATATGACCCAATTCATCCAGCTGGCTTAACAATATTTATTGCAGCTCTAACAATAGCACTTCTTGTCAGAAAAGGCTTTTGCGGCTGGATATGCCCCGTTGGTTTCACCTCCAACCTTGCAGAAAAGGCCGGGGTTAGGTTTAAAACCATCTTCAAACTACCGTTTTTTCTCGACATACCACTACTCTCCCTTAAATACATACTGCTCTTCTTTTTTATATATCTCATCGCCTTCAAGATGAACCTTGCCTCCATCGACAGTTTTTTACGCTCACCCTATAACATTACAGTTGATGCTAAAATGCTTTACTTCTTCATTGCTCCTGGGAAACTGGCTGCAACTGTCATGATCTTCCTGCTGATGATCTCCTTCGTCATTAAGAATTTCTGGTGTCGATACCTATGCCCTTACGGTGCGCTGCTGGGTATTCTGGCATGTATCAGCCCTTTTGCAGTTAAACGTGATTCAAAGAGATGTATCGACTGCAAAAAATGCGACAAAATCTGCCCTGCGCTGATTTCGGTATCCGACAAGAGTGGTCACGTTCGGAGCCTTGAGTGCATTGGTTGCCTTGACTGCGTCAGCACTTGCCCTCAGGAGGACTGCCTGACCGTCAGAGTGGGGCCATCTCAAAAGGTTTCACCGTATCTGATTCCATTTTTGACGATTGCCATATTCTTATTATTCTGGCTGATTGCCGTCTCGACTGGTCACTGGCACAACTCACTACCAGCTGAAATCATGAAACGCTATTATGAAATGGGAGTTTGAGGCTAAAGGGGTAAGGGGTTAAGGGTAAAGGGTTAAGGGTTAAGGGGCTAAAGGCTAATAGCTAATATCTGTCCATTATTTACGATTTTTAGGTGGCGGGATTTTCTTAGCGAAGAGGCTGTCGGCTTCTTCAACTGACAGGCCGGGAAGAACAAATCGTTTCGTTTTGCTTTGCTGACCACTTTTTAACGAAATAGTACTCTTTGGTATTTCAAAAAATTTCGCCAGCAAAGCAATAATTTCAGAATTTGCCTTCCCTTCTACTGGTGGGGCAGTTGTAGCAATTTTTAACGTGTGATTAAAAACTCCTACAACAGTATTTTTAGATGCCCTTGGTTGCACGGTAACATCAACAAGCAGATTTCCATCAGCGCTGCGAATACAGCCCTGACTACTTAATGTCTGCTTTGCAGCTATGACTTATCCTCTTCAATTTTGACTTCATCAAGTGGATCTTCGAGGGTAAACATAATTTCATCATCCAGATCGGGGATGGAACCCTCAGCTATATTCATATCTATCAACGACGTTTCTGATTCAAACTGAACAGTTACCTCGTCATCATCACTATCATTCTCTGCTTCTGGAATATCGTGATCGGCTGGGTGTGCTGAAGGCAGTTCAATTTTCTCATACAAATCCGACAGATCAACATCAGCATCAGAAAGGGCCGTCGAGGCAGCCATCCCGGTATCTTCGGAATCAACAGTAAGCGCTGAAGAAGTTGTCAGTTGATCATCACTTTCCCCGTAAAGCTCCGAGGAGATACTCATTTCTCTCTCGTCTGTGTCATCATGAGCGTTGTCCCCACCAATTCGCGTTGATGAACTGTTATCAATCATATCGAGATAATCATCAATGACAGCACGGAGATCATTTTCCAGCTCACCCTGAGTTCCTCGGAGCTGATCAACCCGATACTCAAGCTCGGTAATCTCTTTTAAAGCCTCATCCTTCAGTCTTTTCACCTCTTCATGAGCTTGACTGAGAATGTAATCGGCCTCCTCTCGGCTTTTGCGTACCATTTGGTCTGAAATATTCTGCGCAGAGATAAGGGCATTTTTAAAGGAGTGCTCCTCTTTTTTTAATTTATCCAACTCCTGTCTACAGGTATCAGCTTGAAGTTTAATTGCCTTATTTTCCTCAATGACCATAAGAAAATTTTCAGCAATCTGTTCGAGAAACCCATCAACCTCTTCAACATCAAAACCGCGAAAACGTACATGAAATTGTTTAGCTTGAATGTCCTGCGGGGTTAAACTCATAATTCAGCTCCTGGTGAATTGAGACAACAAGTAAAAGACCTGTTACTTAGCAAGTGAAACGCTTTGGCTTCATAATAGCATGAAAAGCAAAGAGATCCGTGAGGTGTGACACTATCCCAATGAAAAGGCGATCTGCTTCAAAGTTGTGACAAGAAACTGTTGTAAAAATATAATTGCCATAATCAAAATCATTGGCGAAAAATCTATGCCGCCGCCATACAAAGGGAGCACACGGCGTATTCTAACCAGAACAGGCTCGGTAACCTCATAGAGGAACCGAACGATAGGATTATTGGGATCGGCATTGACCCATGAGATAACCGCTCGACCTATAAGTATCCACATATAGGCATTAAGAATAAAACTTAAAAGAGTAGCCAAGGCGCTAATAAAATTACTCAACACAAACATCTCTATGTCCTGATTAAAAAAAGTTAGTAGATTTAAAGTCTATATCAATTTATCAACAATTTCAAATATAGCCACACTTGCTTTACAGCTCGGGGCACCCAGCACAAAAGGGGATTGTTTCCTGATAGCTTGGGCAACGTTCTGATCCGTAGGTATTATCCCTAAAAGTCCCGGCTCAATCTTTAAAAAATTCTTAAAAACCATCACCATGTTTTGGTAAACATCAAGACCCTCTTTATTACTTTTTACGTTATTGATTACAAGCTGAAAAGAGTTTTTATCATATTTGGTCGCTAAAATTTTCCCGAGGGCATAGGCATCAGTCATTGAAGTCGGATCCGGCGTCAGAATAATGATGTTTGAGTGTGCCCACTGATTAAACCACAAGACTGACTCGCCAACTCCGGCAGCACAGTCAACAAGAACAAAGTCAAAATCATTAATAACCTCTTCAAGCGAACTGGTTAAATAGGCCTGATCCTCGTAGGACAAATTAGCCATTTCAGGGACACCAGAACTCGCCGGCAATATATAGAACCCTTCGTGCTCGACTAAAATATCTAATAATGGCGCGCCCTGCTCAAGGGCCTCCTGCACGGTATGCTTGACATTAAGCCCTAAAAGAATGTCGATATTAGCCAGGCCAAGGTCAGCATCAACAACCAGCACCCTTTTCCGCTTTTTCACAAAAGCTGCGGCCAGATTAACCGTCAGGGATGTTTTACCGACACCGCCCTTGCCACTGCTCAGACAGATTATTTCAGGTACATGGGCACAGTCGTTTACATGTTTAGCCATCAATTTAAAGCCTTCTTTGAAATCATAAAAAGTTGAGCCCTTTCCTCAACCGTAACCTGACTGCTGGAAAAAGTGTCAGTAAAACAGATCTGTTTGCCGCCCTGGGTTATGGATTTTTTCAAATTATCAGTCACCTTTTCAATTAACTCATCAACCGTTATGTCACTTGTGGTTTTCACTCCAATACCTGCTGCAAGTGATATCGGGCAATAACTCCAGTCCGGCCCATCAAGTTTCTTCTTTATTTCATCAACAAGCAAGCGTGCCTTTATCAAACCAGCAGCGGGAAGAATCAAGCAAAACCCGGTACTTAAGCAACTCATTTTCAGGCCATTATAGCATTCAGGAGCCAAGTCCGCACCCTGGAGAGGATACCACAACAAATGACCTTGAGGTTCTTTTATTTCTCCGATAATAGAGGTTATTTCAAAAAGAATCGTATCCACAGGTACTGTTGACACTGTTTCAAGTGAGGCCATCATCATGATCAAGGCACATGGCATCTGAACTTGGCGGGACTCATCCAGATGGTGGCGCAAAATTTTACGAATCTGATCCCGTGAACTCAGTTGTCCCGATTGCAGAGTATCAATAACATCGGTACCCTGAACCGAACTGTCTGAGCCCGTCCGCACAGACTCATCAGTGATCTCAAGCTGAGTAAATTTGATCGCTGCTAAAACTTTAAGTTCATGGATAAGAGAAACTGCGGCGCTCAACCTGTCATAAATAAATTTACCAACAACTTTGCCACCTTCTGAAATTGAAAGCGAGTAGGTTCGGTTGACTTCTTTGGCGGGTTGCGAGGTTCCGGGAGGCGTCTGCGCCTGGCCAATTTTTTCGGGT
This sequence comes from Desulfobulbaceae bacterium, assembly GCA_015231515.1. Lineage (NCBI taxonomy): Bacteria > Pseudomonadati > Thermodesulfobacteriota > Desulfobulbia > Desulfobulbales > Desulfobulbaceae > Desulfobulbaceae bacterium. The sequence goes on along the minus strand of JADGBM010000024.1, from coordinate 3,740 downwards.
ATCATTAAGAAACTTTTGTACCAGCAGTCACTTCTGCAGAAACAGCAGACAAAAAGAGTTTTCCATTATCTTTGGCCGCCAGCACCATCCCATTTGACTCAATTCCCATTAACTTTGCTGGTTTAAGATTTGCCACGATAATTACCTGCTTACCGACAACATCTTCTGGCCCATAATGCTCGGCAATTCCGGCAACTATGGTTCTTTCCTCAGGGGCCTTCACAGTTAATTTGAGTAACCGGTCTGATTTAGGTATCGACTCTGCCGCACATATGGTTGCAACCCGTAGATCAAGTTGTTTGAATTGCTCAAAATCAAGCAGATTTTCAACCTCGCTTTTTGCTTTTGAAGCAGGTTCTGACTTTGAAGAACTTTCAGCCATGGGCTTTTTCTTATCCAGGCGAGGAAACAAGGCCTCACCAAGGTTGACCGCAGTCCCCACTTCAAGGCCTGTGCCCCATACCGGTTCATTGGTCTTCAGACTGGGTTTAGAGGCAACATTAAGTGCTGTAGACATTTTAGAGGCAGTTTGCGGCATGATGGCGTGTAATGGCAGACTAATTATGCGAAGCACTTCCAGTAAATTATAGATTACATCTTCTAAGCGCTTTCTTTTATCAGGGTCTTTAGCAAGTTCCCATGGTGCATTTTCGACTATATATTTATTCGACAGGCTGATCACTTCCCATACCGACTGTAAGGCACGATGAAATAAAAAAGCGTCCATATCCTTGACAAAAACCACCAACATTGATTCGGCAGCATCAATAAGAGCCTGATCAAGTTCGGTTGCACTCTGCGGCTTAGGTGGAACTTTCCCGTCAGCAAATTTTTTAACCATGGCCAGGGTACGACTGAACAAATTGCCCAGATCATTGGCCAAATCTGAATTTTGCCGATTAATAATTGCCTCATCCGAAAAGGATGAATCTACCCCAAAGGCCATATCCCTGAGCAGAAAATATCGAACAGTGTCTGTCCCAAAATCATCAACCAGCTGCTGGGGACGCACAACATTTCCTATAGTCTTAGACATTTTGGTGTCATTAATGTTCCAGTAACCATGCACATGGAGCTTTTTATAGGGATCGACCCCCATAGCCCTGAGCATTGTTGGCCAATAGATGGCATGCGGTTTCAAAATGTCTTTGGCCACTACATGCTCTGCTACCGGCCAAAACGTCAGGAAGTTCTGGCTATGGTCGCCACTTGCTGAATAGCCCAAACCGGTAATATAATTAATCAAGGCATCAAACCAGACATAGGTAACATAAGTTTCATCAAAGGGCAGAGGAATACCCCAGGTTAACCGTGAAGTCGGTCTTGAGATGCATAAGTCCGTTAATGGTTCACTTAAAAAGGATAAAACTTCATTTTTATAGCGTTCAGGAGTTATAAACTCAGGATGAGCCTTAATATGCTCGATCAACCAGTCCTGATATTTACTCATTTTGAAAAAATAATTCTTCTCTGATATCTCATCGGGAGCCTTCTGGTGATCAGGACAAAGTCCGCCGACAAGCTCTTTTTCCGTCAGAAAACGTTCGCATCCCTGACAGTAAAAACCAGTGTAATCACTAAAAACAATATCACCTTTATCATAGAGCTTCTGAAGAATCTGACGCACAACCTTCTTATGCCCCTCATCGGTGGTACGTATAAAGTTATCATACTCAATCGATAGTCCAGGCCAGGCATCCCGAAACTTGGCGCTGATCATATCGGCATATTGCTGAGGCGATATCCCGGCTTTCTGAGCAGCGACATCAATTTTATCACCATGCTCATCGGTTCCGGTCTGAAAGCGGACATTACGGCCAAGTAATTTCGAAAACCGGCTATATGTATCAGCCACAATTGTCGTATAGGCATGCCCGAGATGAGGCTCAGCATTAACATAAAATATTGGTGTTGTTATGTAGGTATTCACTGTTTTTTCCCCTTCCTGGGGCCTCTTCGCTTCTTGCTTCGGCCCTGAGGATGCGGCTTTTTTTCTTCCGTTTTTTTAGCTTGCTCCGGCCTTTTGGGCTGCTCCTGCTTCTTGGGCTGCTCCTGCTTCTTGGGCTGCTCCTGCTTCTTGCGATGTTCTGGTTGCTCTTTTAGAGGCGGCTCTGGCTGTATTCGCGAAGAACCACCGACAGATTCTACTTGTTGCCATTGATCACGGCGCAACTCGATCGATGTTTCGGGATTCGTAAGCGAGGTGACGTTAACAGAGCCCTTCAAGATATTGACTTTATTGACCTTGAATTTTTCACCATTGCAACTGATTGAACTTCCAGGCTTGGGCATATCTTTCTTCAAGCTCTTGTAGGTTTCAAACTCATGGGTGAGACAACACAATAATCGGTTGCATGCCCCTGAAATTTTTGATGGATTCAGTGGGAGATTTTGTTCTTTGGCCATTTTTATGGACACTGGCACAAACTTGGTCATAAACGATGCACAGCATAACTCTCTGCCACAGCATCCCAACCCGCCCAGCATCTGGGTTTCGTGGCGAACACCAATTTGTCGCATTTCAACACGGGTCCGGAACTCCTGAACAAGATCTTTAACCAGAACCCGGAAATCAACCCTGTTTTCAGACGTAAAATAAAAAACAATTTTACTGCCGTTAAAAAACCGCTCAACTCGAATCAACTTCATATCCAATCCAAGTTTTTTTATGGTCTCATTACAGAATGCAATAGAGTCCCGCTCTCTTGTGATGAGATTTTCATACTTCACCATCTCATCACGCGATGCACGACGGGCTATTGCATATAATGCTGTTGTTTGCGGCTCATCACTAAACACCACTGCGCCTAAACCACTTACTGTGGCAGGCTCCTGTCCGTGATCAGTGGCGACCATAACAAGCTCACCCTTTGTTAAATTGCTGATTTTAGAGGCAGCCGAATGTATATGACCCTTCTCCCGAAACTTGATCTGGTATAGTTTATTTACCAGTTTGGGTGAATCTTGGTTGTCTTCCTGCAAAATCTGCTCTTGGTTTTCTGCTACTTCAGACATAAATTTGTAACCAATTATAAGTTAATGAAGCTTTCTTCGTAACCGTTCTTCTTTCAAGAAATTTATTGTATGAGATGCCAGAAAAGAATCTCGCAAACAAAACTTTTATTACAATTTGCCTTAATTTGTTTCTGGGCCATAGTAATGTGGGCCACTTTATCAGAAAGATCTGACAAATTCCAGCGATCCTTTGCCTGACAAGTATTTTGATATAGCTCCCGCCAGACAAAAAAAATGTCATCGGATAATGAATGGGCCTTGAGGCAATCCCCATACCACAATTTCAACAGCTCTAAAAAATCAGTGAGTTCCTCTTTCAGCATAGCCATTTTCTCGGCTGTTCGAAAAATAATCTCCACAGCTCCGGGATCTGTCGCCTTGAGAGAGGAGATCTTTCTAATAAGTTCTTCAACCAGTGCTAAGTGTTCATTCCGGCAAAGCTCTTCCGCCCTGCCCAGACACCCAGCCGCAGCTACGGCGGCCTTGCTGGCAAGCCCTTTTTCTATGCCCTGCACTTCCAGACTTTTTTCAATATCAGCTTGGGTTAAAGAGTAGAAGGGAACCACCTGACAACGAGAAACAATGGTCGGCAACAAGTCAGACGATTCGTCGGTGGTAAGGACAAAAACAGTCGATTCGGGTGGTTCTTCCAAGGTTTTCAGCAGACTGTTGACAACCTCACGCCGAGACATTGTAACATGAATATCTGCAATAAGAACTATTCG
>JADGBM010000023.1 GCA_015231515.1 Desulfobulbaceae bacterium | reverse complement strand
ATTGATGAGGTCTCCTTGTTACTTTCAACGATTTTGGCCATAGCATCTTGTAACTTATCCATGATTTTAGTGGAATCTGTCATAACTTGATTAGTTCCTGTCATAAGCTGATCTGCTTGAGCAGCATTTTCAGCGTTCATTCTGGTCATAGAAGACAACTCTTCAAGGGAGGCAGCAGTTTCTTCTAAAGAAGAAGCTTGCTGTGATGCATTATCAGAAAGTGATTCGCTGCTTGACGCAGATAGGTGGGCAGCTTCACCGACATTCGCAGCACTTCTAGTAAGATGATCGATAATTTTATTGATAGGTGAGCTGACCATTCTGCTCATGAGCATTAAAATTATTGCACTAATAAACAATAAAAGGAATAAGGCCCCAGCGGACATAAAGAGCTGTAATTTTGATACAGTTTCGTCTAAATCGCTGAGATCAAAAGAGAGTGATAATGCTCCACCGACTTCCCCTTCCTTCCATAGCGGGTGACAACGAATACAGTCGGCGACAACCTCCTGAGGGGCTGAAATTTGTAGAACTGAACCCTTTTTCGACCATACAGGTTTTTGACTTTTCTCAAACTGTGCCATTACCTCTGGTTCAAGTCTTTGCTTCCCTTCGGCGCCATTAGAGGAAAGGTTGAGGGCACCAGTTTTGTCAAAGAGGGTTACTTCAATAACACCTTTGATCTCCTTCTGTCGGACAAGGAGTTTCTGAAAATTCTTCATTTGCCCCCTTTCCAATGATCCCTTAACACCGTCTTCAAGCGAGGTGAAAAGAGTCTGAACAGAATCAATATAAATTTTGTTCATCTGTTTTTCGACAAATCCATTTAACAAAACGATACCGGCAAGCAGTGAAACGGTGAGCGCAATAACGACGGCAATGATGACTCGATACGATACTGGCAATCTGTCTAAGAATTGATCTTTCATTCACTTTCCTCTTTAAATCTACATATTCAATGAAAGTAATAGTAACTAAAAGGCGCTTGCTACTCCTTGCCTTTTTTTGCTATCCGGTAGAATGGGAAATCTTTTTTGGCTGCAAAAATTGGTGAGGCACAGCCTATACAAGGAGCTTTGGCGCCAATACACCAACTTTGCCTCCCATTCCACCAACGGGTTGAGCAGTCAGCGTTGGTATCTGGCCCAATACAACCTAGTTTAAAGAGACACCCTTTTTCGCCAAGCTTTTTCGCAAATATCTCTTGCTGAAAATCATGATAAAGTGGACACAGCTCATGTACCTTTCGATCAAAAAACAGTTTAGGCTGGCCGTTAACCAGTTCTGGTAAACCAACCTGAACCAAGTGAACAATTGTTTTCCATACCCAATCTGGGTGAACTGAACAGCCAGGGATGTCAATTATCAGAGGGGATTTTCCCTTGCGCTTGTAAAATTCCTTGAGGCTTACTGCTCCGGTAAGATTCCCTTCAGCAGCAGGTATTCCGCCATGAGTTGCACAGGTCCCTATGGCAACAGCACCGACCATGGTTTTTGAGGCGTCAAGCAGATGCTCTGCAAAAGGTTTGTGGCCCATTACACAGGCCTCAGGCATGTCATATGGAATTGAGCCCTCAACAGCTAAAAAATACTCGCCAGCATTTCCACTAAGGTATTTCTCAATAAGCGCTAAAGCTTGTTTCCCCGAAGTTGCGGACATATCGGCATGAAAGGAGAGTTTTGAATACTCCGTAATCATGGTCACAGCGTTAGGTGTTTCGGCCTGCAACAATGAAATAGAACAACCAGTGCATGATTGCCCTTGCAAGTAGACTAACGTGGGCACAGCCCCATCAATTTTCTTCAGGGCTGCCAGCACAGGTGCTGGTAAATTGCCAACTCCAAAGGCAGCGCTTAGACATGCTGCCATTTTCAAAAATTTTCGTCGATCAAGATCAGGCATAATTTCCCCTTTCCAATCTATTCGTTATCAAAAAATGGCTTAGTGGACAGCACAACCAAGGCAAGGATCAAATGAGTGCACAATTCTATTTGCTTCTATCTGCTCGTCAGGCGTTTCTACGCGAGTTCCTATCAGAGCGGATTCAAGAGCACCTGGTTGGTCCCTATCATCTTTAGGAGAACAGTTCCAGGTGGTCGGCACAACGCATTCATATCTATCGATCTTGTAATTTTTTATATTGATGTAATGTAACAACGCACCACGTGAGGCTTCTGTAGCTCCAAATCCTTCACCTGATTCAGGCAATTCATAGTCGGCCATGGTTGGAGCCTTGGTGTCAATCCGTTCTGTTTCTTCAAGTAAAAAATCAGCAATTACAACGGCAGATATTGCGCGGCACAGATGTCTGCCAAGCACAGAGTTAAGGTTTTCAGCACCAATTCCTGCAACCCCGGCGAATTTATCAACAAGCTCCTTGATTTTTTGGTTATGACCTTGCGTATAGTCGACCATAATTCTTGCTGCAGGTCCAACCTCAATCACCTGACCTTTATAGCGTGGTGCCTTAACCCAAGTATATGCTGAGGACTTGTGTGGGGCGGGAGTTAAAGTCCCTTCTCGCACCTTGAGACCAGACGGTGATGAGTATTTAGAATATTTAACATCTTCCTTGATAGCTTCAAAATCAACTTTCTCTAAGGCGCCGTTCAAAAGCACCCCCGGAGCAAACAACCTTTTGCTGTCCAACTCTGGCCCAAGCGGCAGAAGCCCAAACGACATAAAGCCTCCCTTGCTCTTACCTATCTCCCAGTACTCAGGGAATCCCTGAGCAACTGCGAGAATATCGGGGATATATTTTTGGTGGATGAACTCTTTAACTTCACGGATCAGCGACCGGTATGAGGAAATGTGATCAATGCTAGGATCCTGGGTGCAACCTCCAGGAAAAATTGCTGTAGCATGCGGAAATTTGCCACCAAAAATTGCTGAGGCTTTGTTGGCTTTTTGCTGAATTTCTAAAGACTCGATATAATGTTTTAAGGCGCCAATATTCAGATCAGTGTCTTCAATATATTTTCCAGAAAGGCGTGGCAAAAAAGGTGTTGCCGGAAAGGGCTTACCCGAGGCCACCTCAAACTTAACCCAATCTCTCAATTTGACCAGGTCAGAATCAGATCCCGTGTATTTTAGGATGGCTGTAACGTCAACAAAGTCTAAGGCTGAAAGTTGGTAAAAATGTAGTAGGTAATCATAGAGGTGGTTAGCACCCTGTATAAGATTATGCATGATACGACCATTAGCGGGCACGCTTAGGTTGTAAGCATTCTCCTGAGCATAGGAAGAAGCAATGGCATGTGCGTAAGGGCATACCCCACAAATACGCTGAGTGATTTGTTGGGCATCTAATGGGTCTCGTCCCCGTAAAATAACTTCAAAGCCGCGAAACATTTCGCCAACGCTTCGCGCCTCTGTAATTATGTTATCTTCAACTGTCGTTTGAATGCTCAGGTGTCCCTCAATACGGGTAATAGGGCCAATATCTACTTTCATAGTTTTTCCTTATGAACTCATGTTTTCTTCATTCAACTCAACTTCACACCTTTTAGGAGGGGTAAATTTCTATTTGCACAGGATTAATTCTATATTTTTTTAACACTTTGAGTCAAATTATTTTAAATCTTCACCTAAAACACTCATTCAACACCCTTTTAAAAACCAAATCAGGATTTTTTTTTTGATGTAGTTATTTTTTGCAGGACTCTGCTGGCCAACTGTGATATATGTAGGCCATGCAAACACCAATTATTATCCAAGGCCGCACTCTCACCGCCAAAGACATTACTACCATACAGGATCTCAGGAGACAAAATCCGTCGTGGAGCCGATACCGGCTAAGCCGTGAACTTGCCACACTCTGGGATTGGCGGAACAGCAATAACCAGCTCAAGGACATTGCCTGCCGAAGCCTCCTACGGAAACTCGCAGATAAGGGTGTGATCGATCTCCCCGCACCTAGAATGCTTTCTCCAAACCGCTTTCGCCATCTGCCAGTCAAGCCGATTGAGCACGACACAACACCCGTTACGGAACCGCTTTCCTCTCTCCAGCCCTTGCAGTTACTCGATATCTCTTTAAAGAAGCACTCCGCCTTATTCGCTTGGCTGCTGGCCAAGTACCACTATTTGAGTTTCAAGCAACCAGTTGGAGAGAACATGGCCTATCTGGCTGCTGATCGCCATGGCCGCCCGCTCGCCTGTTTGCTATTCGGTTCAGCGGCCTGGAGTTGTGCGGCACGCGACCAGCATATCGGATGGAACGTCAACCAGCGCCGTGAACGGTTAAAGTTCCTAACCAACAACCATCGATTTCTTGTCCTGCCCTGGGTACAGGTTCCATGCCTGGCGAGCCACTTGCTTGGCATGATTACCAGACGGCTCAGCAAGGATTGGCAAGCCAAGTACGGCCACCCAATCTTGCTGCTTGAGACCTTCGTGGATCATCGTTTTCAGGGCACATGTTATCGGGCGGCCAACTGGCTTCGCCTGGGTCAGACGACTGGTCGTACCCGCAACGGCCAGCTTATCCCCACCGCTCCGATTAAGGATATCTATGCTTACGCCTTACACAATCAGGCACTGAAGAGGCTGCGTAATGAATAGCGACGAACTACTCAAACAGGTAAGCAAGGTCGACATCCATCAGGTTGGCTTTCACCCGGTCAGCCTCCGGAGCCTCCAGGGTCAAATCTTTATTCGGAGCCTCCGGCGGAGCCTCCGGGGTCAAATCTTTATTCTTGACAACAAGCGGAGCCTCCGGGAGCCTCCGGGGTCAAATCTTTATTCTTGACAACAAGCCTGGGTGCCATGCGCGGTGTCGAAAATCTTTAGGTGTCTGATTCTATCTAAAAACCAATAGAAATCAGTTACTTTCATTCTAAGTTTTTGTCAACCCAAAATAGCCAGGTAAATAGGGGCACGCATGATAATCTCTCTCGAACTTTTCGAAATACAGCCGGCTGCTATATCATCAAGGGCATAGATATTCATTAATAACATTCTCAAATTCTAACTCTTTCTCTAATCAATTTTCCCTCGTGATGTTGATCGGGACAGTTCGACCTGCAGGGGTTTGCCGGAATCGAAATGCAGATCACGCTGCGGGAATGCGATGGAGATGCCTGCTTCCCTGAAATTCTCATCAATCATGAAGCGAAGATCGCTGGAGATACTTTGGATCCCCGCACTTTGCGTAACAGTGACCCAGAAATAAAGTTCAAAGACCAAGGCGTTGTCGCCGAATTCCCCAAACCAGACATTGGGCTCCGGACTTTTACGAACCTCTCCGTGTTCACCGGCAGCTTTGAGCAGCGCCTCTTTGACCTTGCGAGTCTCGGACCCATAGGCCACGCCGACCGTCACCTTACCACGGACGATATTGTCGTTATGGGTACAGTTGATGATGTTGTTCTCCAGAAAATAACTGTTCGGCACCAGAATGTGAATATTGGCTAGAGTTCGGACCATGGTGCAGCGGACGCCAATATCCTCAATCCAGCCTAGCTCGCTATCCATCATGATCAGGTCTCCTACCCGGATCGGTTGCTCAGCCATGATGATGAAGCCGCTGATGAAATTATTAATCAGTTTCTGGGCCCCGAATCCGATGCCGATGGCAATGGCGCCGCCCAGAAAGGTGAAGGCGGTCAGGGGAATATTCACGATCCGCATCGCGAAGATGATAACCAGCAGCAGAATCGTGTAATGGATCAATTTCTCGATAATAGCGGCCGAACTGGTGCTGATATGGAGACGAACCAGAAGTCTTCTCTGAACCAGGCGACTGAGAAAACCGGCCAGCACAAGACCGAAGATCAGGATGGCCAGGGAGATGGTGACTTTGCCCACTGTCAGGGCTTGATCGTCAACCACCAACAGTTCTGTTTTCCACCAACCCTGCATGGTGTCGATGATGTCCGAGGAGATTTTTATCAGTGATATCGAGCGCTGGACCCTTTCCAGTTCATCAATAAATTGTAGATTTAATTGACTGGTGTGAGTCAGGGCGGTAATAAAGTTGATAGTGCTTCCTGCCAGTTTTACCAGGGCTTGCTGTTGAGCGTTAAGATTGTTCTCTGCTTCCCGGCCCAATCCTTCCTGTTGCAGCTATTCTTCCAGTTTGCCGATTTGCAGTTGGAGGTTGGTCTGCCGCTCCTGCTCCAGGGAAATACTCTGTTGCAGCCTTTGACGGAGCCTTTCGGAGGTTTCTTTCAGGTCCGCAAAATCCTCACGGGGGATCTCCCCTTTGACCAGATCATAGCGTTGTTTCCAAAGCTGTTTTCTGGTCGTGAGTTGTTGAAGAATGTCTTCACTCTGTTCAAGTTTGATCCGCGAGGCCTGGCGCCATTGTTCCGTAACCAGCAGGTTGGCCTTTGCCCGGGACAGATCGAGGTCGCCTGAACTCTGTTCAACTTTCTATTGGGCCTTGGTCAGTTTGCGGTTGGCCTGGCGCAGCTCTTTCCTGAGCTCATCAACCCTGGCTTGCATCTCTTTCTTGCGCTCATCAATTAGCGCCAGTTGGTTTTCCAGATCTACCGGATCGAAATGGATGTTCTCCACAATTCTTGCGCTGATCTGCCGATAGAGACCGGTCTTGATTTCGAATAACTCAATTTCCTCTTTGACGTTGGCCATGATCTGTTCTTGGTTTTGGACCATAGCCTCCGCGAGAGCGGCCTCTCTTTCGGCCTGTTCAAGCAGCCACTGCAAGTTAACAACTTCCTTGCTGTCATTATTCTTGTCCAGATTTTCCTTCAGGGAGCGAACCTGGGCGCTGGCATTCTGGTAGCGTTCCTTGGCATCCTGGAGAATTTTTGCCGCCATCGATAATGACAAGCTGGCTGTTTCCAGGCTGTGCTTGCTCTCTGAGAGCTTGAGATTGAAATCGTCATGGAATTTCAGGGAGTACGGTGGAGCTACTTCGATTTCCATGGCCTCCCCGGTAGCGATCTTGTCCATGAGATCCTTTTTTTCAAGCAGCAGGGATTCATGCTTGTAAAAGGCCTGGAGCAGATGGCTGTAGAAGGCTCTGGTTTCCTGAAGAACTTCGGCTCTCTCGCGCAACTGCTCCAGACTGACGTTCAACCCTTTGGCGATATCTTCCTGTTCGGCCTCTGAAAAAATTTTGATTCGGGTCTGGAGTTCGTCAAGTATGAGCTGGATATCCTCAGCCTGAGGCTGAGTTTTGGCTGTCTCCTCTTCCAATGTCAAGCCTCTGTTCGCGGTCAGGGTCAGGCAACCGAGAATAAAAACCGCCAATAGCAGTCGATTTATTTTATGCATTTATTTTTTCTCATTATTTATCAGGCGGATACCTTGAAGATAGTCTGTGTTCGATTATAACCGAACCAGATCATCGTGTTCTTCGCCATTGGGATTGATGTGAATCATCACATCACCGACTTCGCTGAACTGTTCAAAAATACGTTTTTTTACTGTAGTTGCAATATCATGAGAAGCTTTGACTGTCATCTGCGGGTCAACGTCAAGTTTGAGATCAACTATAATATACTGGCCGGATCGTCTACCGCGAATCTCGTGAACATGATCTACGCCTTCAACTTGAAGGGCTATGCCGCTAATAGAGTTGATTGTCTCCGCCGACGGTTTGCCATCCATCAGTTCGTGGGCAGCACTCATGAATGTTTCATAGCCAATATGGAAAATAAATAAGGAGGTCAGTCCAGCCGCAATTGGATCCATAATCTTGAAACCAAAAAAGGCAGCAGAGACACCAATCAGAGTAGCTATCGAGGTCACAGCATCTTTACGATGGTCTTTTGCAATGGCGAGAACTGCAGGACTCCCCAACCCTTCTCCGACCGACATAGAAAAACGACAGAGTAACTCTTTGATTACAATTGTCACCACGGCGGCCAGGACTGCTATGAATTTGGGTTCTTGATATTCTCCTACCAGAATGGTCATTATCGACTGATACAAAATTGCTGCACCGGCCACAAAGATAACCACCGACACCAAAACGGCAGCTAAACTCTCGGCTTTGCCATGGCCATAAGGATGTTCCTTATCAAAAGGCTTGCGACCTATTTTCAGAGCAATAATCACTGCCGACAAGGCAACAAAATCAGAAAAACTCTCAACCCCATCAGCGAAAACGGCATCGGAGTTACCGAAATAGCCAGCCAGAAGCTTCATGATCATCAGAAAAGCGTTAGCCCAGAATCCTATCTTGATAATCCTATCAGCTCGATTGAATCTATCAGTCCTTTGCATGGTCTTATCCTTCCGCTAGACAAATTCGAGATATCCACCCTATACCCCAACTATATATTTTGAGGTAAGATCGAATAGTTACACTGAGTGGAAGTTTTTCACATTATAGTAGTGGATTAGGACTGAAATTACGAGTCGATTTCTAATTAGACCTGACTCTGCGACCTTTATTGCTTGTTCATGGTGAACTTCAGAAGGGAGAATGACTATAGGCTTTCTACGCCAGAGGTAAACGCCTCGATGTCGTGCTGATCAGTCAACGGCTCGGGTGGTGAAAACGTCATTCCTTCTCCCAAGGGGCGATGGTCTGCATCGTTTTACGCAAGCGCTCATTGGTCGGGGGGGGGCATATCCAGTAGTGCAAGAAATTTTGCATAGGCTTCCGGACTGGCTAAGATGAGCGACTGATCAAACAACGCCTCTTCTGCGGCTACCCGCACAGCGTCCAGAATGAAATCGGTACGGTTTTTTCCTCGTATTCGAGCGGCACGGTCTATAAAGCTCCGTTCCTCGGGCTTGATTCGGATATTCAACGTCTCACGTTTGCCGACAGCTTTGTTCAATGTTGGCATAAAAACCTCCTCTAGTTTTTTAAATATAGTGTCGCAATCATTATATCGAATAGCCAGTTCTGATTCTAGCTGTTGCTTTTAAAGCAGTTTAGCGTTAAAAATCGCCACTTATAAAACTTATTCCTTTACCTAGATATTATCAATGATACAAATCACAGACCTAAACCTTCAATACGGTGACAAACACCTTTTTAAAAATGTTTCAGGCCGACTTAACGAGCAGGATCGTGTCGGCCTTGTCGGTGTTAACGGCACTGGGAAATCCACCTTATTAAAAATGCTTGCCGGCTCTATTGAAACTGATTTCGGCGTTATCACCCGATCCAAGCAGGCAACCATCGGCTATCTGCCTCAGGAACTGAGCAATTTCCCGCCTGGCCGCACATTGTATCAAGAAGCCGAAACTGCTTTTGCACACCTTCTTGCTTTGAACAAGACACTGAACTCCATAAACCAGCAGCTTTCCAGTACAGACCCGCAATCCCCGGTTTTTTCAGATCTCATGAAACAGCAAGGTGAACTGCAGCACCAACTCGATGACTCTGATTTTTTTCAAATTCAGGGTAAAATTGAAAAAGTTTTGACCGGCTTGGGCTTTACTCAATCTGACATGACAAAAGATTGCAGCGACTTCAGCGGGGGTTGGCAAATGCGCCTGATGCTCGCTAAACTGTTGCTCATTCACCCCTCGTTTTTATTTCTTGACGAGCCAACAAACCATCTTGACATCGAATCCCTTACCTGGCTCGAAGAGTTCCTTAAGTCCTATAATGGGGCTCTGGTGATCATTTCTCATGATCGTACCTTTATCGACAACCTGACAACAGCAACCTGGGAGTTAAGCCTGGGACGCCTCAATATTTATCGGGGCAACTATTCAAAATATCTTGAGGAGAAAGAGATTCGCCTGGAGGTACAACGGGCAGCCTACAACAATCAACAAGCAAAAATTCAGCAAACCATGCGTTTTGTTACTCGTTTTCGCGCCAAGTCAACAAAAGCAAAACAGGTGCAAAGCAGAGTTAAACAGATAGGCAAAATGGATCGAATCGAGCTGGAAGATTCTGAGATGCAGGTCTCCTTTCGTTTCCCGCCCGCCGCACCGAGCGGCCGCCTCGCAATTGAGGCGGAAAACGTTCGAAAAAGTTTTGATAATTTAACCGTTTTTAAAGACCTCAACATCTCCTTTAACCGCGGAGACAAAGTGGCAATTGTCGGTGTTAATGGCGCAGGAAAGTCGACCCTCGTTAAAATGCTGGCTGGCATCAATAAACCGGACAAAGGCACCATACGCACTGGTCACAATGTCATGATCTCCTATTTCGGCCAGCATCAGGCCAAAGATCTGTCGCCTGAATCGACAGTTTTGCAGACAATGGAACAGATTGAGGTCGAGCATACCACTACAAAAATACGTTCCCTTTTAGGGGCCTTTCTTTTTAGGGGTGATGATGTCGACAAGAAAGTACAGGTTCTTTCCGGAGGTGAAAAAAGCAGGCTGGCCCTGGCTAAAATGATCGCAACCCCAGCCAATTTCCTGATTATGGACGAGCCAACCAACCACCTTGACATCTTTTCACAAGAGGTTCTGCAAGAGGCCTTGGACCAATACGACGGCACAATTCTTGTTGTATCACATAACCGCTCGTTTCTGGATGCTTTTGTCAATAAAGTCCTGGAGATAAAAAATGGTGCCGCCAATCTGTATGATGGCACAATCTCAGAATACCTTGAGAAAGTTCAACAGAAAAAAGCCGCTGAACAGCTCAACAGCCATCCGCAATCAGCCCAACAAGAGTCTCAAAAAAACGATGCTCGCCTTTCCGGAAAAGAGGCGCGACAGGCAAAAGCATTAGAGCGGGATCGCCGAAACAAAAAACTTGGCCCTGTAAAGACCAAGCTTGAGACTGTTGAAAAAGAGATTGAAAAGCTCGAAAAAGAAAAATCGGCTCTCGAAGGTGCTCTTGCCGACCCGGATCTTTATCAGGACTTGAACGCCTTTGCTGAAAAAAGCGCTCAGTTTAAAAAGGTCGATGAGCGTTTAGGCAGAAATTACCATCATTGGGAAAACCTTCAGGCTGAACTCGATCTACTCATGCAGGAACTCTCCGACCTATAGAGCAACCGAACGAACTGCTTCAGTTGCTCTATGTTGCGGTCTAACAGAGATAGGCTTACGGAATCTCTACTTTATTCGCCTTCAAACTCGGTTAAGGAGAAAACTTTATAGCCTTTGGCCAGCAGCTTCTTTTCGCCGCCAACATCGGGCAAATTAACGATAAAGGCCATCTCGGTTACTATCCCGCCCAGCTTTTCAACTAACGCTGCTGCTGCCATAGCGGTCCCACCTGTCGCTAAAAGATCGTCAACCAACAACACCTTGGTTCCCGGCACAAAGGCATCTTTGTGAATTTCGACGGTGTCGGTTCCATATTCAAGATTATACTCCTGACTGATAACCTCAGATGGAAGCTTACCTGATTTACGGATAGGCGCAAACCCCTTGCCCAGGGTGTATGCTAAGGCCCCGCCCATTATAAAACCCCGCGCCTCAATCCCGACGATGAGATCATAATCAACTTCTGATGTAATATAACGCTGGGTCAAACTATCGACCATAAGGCGAAAGCCGACAGGGTCTTGAATAAGAGTGGTAATATCACGAAACATAATTCCCTTTTTGGGATAATCAGGAATGGAACGGATTTTTGATTTTATTGGCATAATCTCCCCTATATTGGTTATATTAGTTGTGTTAGTTGATTGGTTGATTGGTTGACTAGTTAACCAGTCAACCAGTTAACCAGTTAACCAACTACTGGCGGCAAACATCATTATATTCGACAATTCGAGGAATTGTTTCCACAAAAAGTCGAATTACATTATGAGCGTTTTCTTTCATGGTCGCGACAATCATTTCCCAGGTTACCGGCTCTTCTTCATCATGCCAGCAATCATAGTCTGTGGACATGGCAACTGTTGCGTAATGTAATTTCATTTCTCGGGCCAAAGTGACTTCCGGGACTGTGCTCATATTGATGATATCAGCATTCCAACTGCGGAACATGTGACTCTCAGCCTTTGTTGAAAACCTCGGCCCTTCTATGGTTACGACCGTCTTCTTACTGTGAAACGGGATATCAAGCTGCGCTGCTGTCTTCGCCAGAAGCCCTTGCAGGTTAGGGCAAAAGGGTACAGACATCGGCGTATGGACGACATGACCCTGGTCAAAAAAAGTTACTACTCGTTTTCGGGTGAAATCGATAAACTGGTCAGGAAAAACGAGATGTCCCGGTTCAATTTCAAGTCGTAAGGAACCAACGGCAGTTGCCGCAAGAATATGCGTACAGCCTTGCTCCTTGAGGGCAGCAATATTGGCCCGGAAATTCACCCCTGACGGGTAGATCGAATGATCTTTGCCATGACGTGCCAGAATAACAACATCAACCGAGTTGATGTTACCACAGGTTAAAGATGACGACGGATTCCCGTAGGAGGTTTCCACCTCAACTTCACGGGCATCTTGCAGAATATCGGGATTATCGAGACCCGAACCACCAATTATACCTACTTTAATCATCTGAACTCCTTTATTTTATGTATTTATTACGATATATATACTAAACATAGTCGTGGTTCATCAATTTTTTGAATTTTACTATACAAAAGAGGTTTTCAGATGTTTGGACTTGGCATGCCGGAATTAATAATTATACTGGTTATTATTGTTATAATATTTGGGGCCGGGAAACTGCCTGAGATTGGTTCAGGCATCGGCAAGGGCATTAAGAACTTCAAAAATGCCACTAAGGACGAAGAAAAAAATAAGATAGATAATAAAAAATCAGACTCTGACGAATCATAACTAAGGAGATTGCTATGTTTGGATTAGGAACACCCGAGTTAATTGTCATCTTTGGAATTGCCTTTCTGGTTTTTGGCGGCAAGAAACTTCCTGAAATCGGAGCCGGACTGGGAAAAGGAATACGATCTTTCAGAACAGGTCTTAAAGATGTCGAAGAGTCAGGAAAAGCTATTGTTAATGACTCTGTACCCGGAGCAAAAGAAGTGGCAGATCTCAAGAAGCAGGTCGAAGAGGTCAAATCGTTTACCAAAAGCTGACTCAACTCCTACCTCTTAAAAAAACAAAGGCCGTTGGCGATCAGCCAACGGCCTTTTATGTTTTTAGCGACCAGCCATCAACTCGCCTTAGTCGTCAAAATCACCACCAGGGCCTTTATCAGTATCCAGAGTGGTAGCTCTTTCAACAATTTTTGCCTCTGTCCAGTCAGCAGGATTTTCAATACGACCTACCTTGGCACCCATATCATAGGAGTTCGCGTTTAATATGGCTTCAATAGCCAGAGGTGCCGTATTTTCAGCATTTAAGACATTAACCAGCATATTATAGATAAAATCATCAACCCGCTTAACCATTCGATCGCGGATCTCCTTGGGCTGCCCCATAAATTTGGCCTCAAAAGGCAGGTTCAGATTTTTATAATTGCCCCCCTTCCAGCCTTTTTCGGCGGCATAATCGACCATCTTCTGCCACATCTCTTCTGTTACACCCTCACCTTTCACCTTTTTAAAGTTGCCGTCATCATCAAGAATGGCATTCCCGTAATCGTTAACCTCTACACCCCAGGATACCATTTGCAATGCTGTTGCAACATTGGCCTTGGTGGTATTGGTTTGGGAAGCAATAGCACGCAGTCTTTCAGAGGAGTTCCCCGAAGTTCCGTGCTGCGCACCTGAGACCTTGTAAGGCGCTAGGGCCTCATGAATTTTGCCTGTCAATTCGACTTGAATACCTTGGCCACTTGCCTCTAACCCATGAGTTGTACCGTTATTTAAGGCAATCCAATCTGCAAAAATTCCATGGGCATTCAAGCCGGCAATAAGAAACTTAGCGTCATCAATTGTCGATAATCCCTGGTTACCCTTAATTTCGCCAACCTCTGTTTCAAGTCCCGCCCAACTGGGAATAAACGGATTTAAGGCAATATTTGCCAGAAGGTTTTGATCATCGGGCATATGTGAGGCATCAATTGCAATCGATGTCATACCCGCCTCAAATAATGTTGGGATTTCAGTCTTGGCAAAATCAAGATCTGCCGCCTTTTTTATGCCATAATGATCAGCATGAACGGCTACCGGAACCGTTATGCCAAGTTCGTTACAGGCGGCATCAATCTGGCGGGCCATATTCCAGTAGTTGGTCGGGCAATAGTTGGTCGCTCCACCTTCTGACCTGGCAATCTCAATAATAATACAGGCATTGGCACGCTGGGCAGCAAGGAGAGCGCCACGAATTATAAAATTGTTCCGGCCATTTGCGGCCATAGTCATTGCTTTCCCTTTAGCCAACAGGGCTCGGTCAATAACCTTGCCGCTGACAATCAAGGCCTTTGAATTAGGGAAAAGCTTCACAATATTTGGTGGTCTACCGATCTCCAGTGCCTTGTCAAAGTCACTCATTTCAAATCTCCTTATTATAAATTTCTTTTATATATGCCATGTATTGGGCTACTTACCAATTCTCAGAGAAATAAGTCTACCAATTATCAAATAAACAAATCAACTAATTAACCGATGAGTTGTGGAAAAAGGGCGTTTCCGGACAACCCCTAGAAATCCATCTGAAAGCTATACATGTCATCATCAAGATGACTCTTCACTGCAAGACCACATTTATTGAAAACTGCCTGCATTTTTCGATTATCGCGCAGAACTTCAGCCGTAAACCCCGCTATTCCGCTCTGCTTGGCAACCACCAGCAACTGCCTGAACAGGATCTTGCCAATCCCCTTACCCTGCCATTCATCCCTGACCACAAATGCAACTTCGGCACGGTTTGTTTTTTCATCAAGATAATATCGTCCAACCGCGATAATATCTTCGCCATGATTTTCAGGCACGGTTACAACATATGCTACATTTTTTCGATGATCAACGTAGACAAAATCAAGTATCTGCTTGGCGCCAAAATGCCTTTTCCTGCTGATAAATCGGTTGTAAAGAGTCTCCTGACTTAAGGCATAGACAAGATTTTTCATGCCCTGCTCATCGGTTGGTCGTATCGGTCGCAAGGTCAGTGATATTCCGTCATCAAGGACATATACCTTCTTGCGTTCATTAGAGGCTACAACGAAACCACCCTCGACATCAGCGTGTTCTTTCCGTATCAGCTTCTGATCAATAGCTTCCTGAAACAGTTGCTCACGATGCTCGGGATGTGCAATACTGATAAGGGCTAAGGCCCTTTCCTGTACTGTTTTGCCATGCAGATAGGCAACACCATGTTCGGTTACCACAAAATGGACATCTCCTCGTGTAATAACAACACCAGCGCCCGGAGAAAGTCGTGAAACTATTCGTGATTGCCTTGATATTTCATCCAGTGCCGAGATAACAACAATCGGTTTTCCGCCTTTTGAGCGAGCAGCGCCCCTGTTAAAATCGACCTGACCACCAATACCTGAATAGAATTTATCTCCTGAAGAATCAGAACAAACTTGTCCGGTAAGGTCAATCTCCATGGCCATATTTATAGAGACCATGCGATCAAGTTCACTGATTACAAACGGATCATTCACATAATCTGAGGGTTTAAAGGAGAACAGAGGGTTGTTATCGATCAAATCATACAGTTTGCGTGTACCCATGCAAAACGATGCCACAATTTTCCCTCGATCAATGGTTTTCTTTTTACCGGTAACGGCACCCGACTCGATCAAAGGTATGATACTGTCGGTGATCATTTCTGTATGAATGCCGAGATCCTTCTTATCCTTCAGATAGTTCATAACTGCAGGAGGAATTCGTCCGACCCCGGGAATTCGCCCCATACCAAACTGGAGGGTGTCACCGTCTTCAATAAGTGCTGCTATATATTCAGCGATTTTCTTAGTGGAGCTGTGAGGGGCCTTCGATGCCCTCTCTAAAATTGGCATATTAGTCGGCACCAGGAAATCAATATCGTAAATATCCAGCAAACTGTCGCCATGGGTAAATGGCATCTGTTCATTGACCAGGGCTATCACCAGAGAGGCATTTTCAGCCGCACTTCTGACGATATCAACAGAGATCCCAAGACTTACCCGGCCTCGTATATCTGGCGGTGTTACCTGGATCAGGGCAACATCTATCGGTACCCTGCCGGACTGAAAAAGTTTAGGGATTTCAGACAGCAAAACAGGTGTATAATCGCCAAAACCTTCCTGAATTCTATCACGGACATTTTGACCAATAAAAAAGCTGTTTACCCGAAAACTGTCAGCGAGCTTTTCATCGGTGTACGAGGCATCACCCTTCGTTAAAAGATGGATTATCTCAATGTCGGCAAGATTTGGAGCATTATCCACTAGCGCGGCTACCAGTTCCTGTGGTTCAGCGCAGCCGGTGCCGATAAATACCCTTTGCCCTGGGCGCAGTTTTGATATCGCCTCTTTTGCAGTACTGATCAAGGCCGAGTAATGCTGCTGCCAGTTGGTATCAATTTCGCGTTGCATAGCCTAATTATTCAATTTCGGGTTCAAAAATAAACTGATGATTATTTTTGTACATCTAAATGGCGCAGATTAATGCGTGCATCTGCAACATAGGGCTCCGTGCCGATTTCACCGACAATCAGTGGATTAATTTCAAGATCAGCAATCTGAGGAAAATCGGTTGAGAGTTGACTGATTTTCTGTAGACACTTGGCAATCATATGAATATCAACACTTTCTTCACCACGTGCACCAACTAAAATCTGATACGATTTTGAACTTACCAGCATCTGCATGGCCTCATCAAAAGTTATGGGGGCAAGATAAAAAGCGACATCCTCAAGTACCTCGACATAAATGCCACCAAGACCAAACATCAACATAGGCCCAAACTGCGGATCTCGATTAAAACCAAGTATGACTTCAAGTCCGCGATCAAGCATTTTTTCCAGATAAATTCCGTCAACGACCGCCTTGGGAGATTTCTGCCTTACGCGCATCATCATCAGATCATAATTATCTCGAACTGATTGTCGGTTGGCCATGTTCAGCTTTACGCCGCCGAAATCAGTTTTATGGCCGATTTCAGGTGAAACAATCTTCATAGCGACCGGGAAACCAATTCGTTCTGCAATTTCAACAGCTTCTTCAGCAGATGTTGCAAGATAGCCCTTGGGAATATTAAAATCATAGGCCTTCAGTATATCCTTGGCCTTAACTTCACTGATATGGAGTCTTTCTGAACGAAGACGTCTGGTTATGATACGCTCAACCCTTCTACGGTGTACCTTGAACCGTGTGACTATACGAGGAGGTCGCTGCTTCCAGGCTACATATTCCCACATCGCCTTCAGCGCCGCAACTGCGCTCTCTGGAGAATCAAACTCAGGGATACCGCCAGGTCGCATGATCTGCCGGGCGGCATCGTTCTGGCCGCCAATAAATGAGGCCAGAATCGGTTTACCGATGTTATTACAACTCAATATTGCTTGAGCTGTTGCCACAGGATCGCTGGTAATTCTATCCACAAAAACCACAACAATGGCATCAATATTGTCATCTGCCAATGCAGCCTCAATAGCCAGCTTATAATGTTCTGGTTTGGCGCCACCTAAGATATCGACAGGGTTATAAAAAGTTACTGCATCCGGCATTTTGGCACGCAGGGAGTCAATGGTCTCCGTCAGCATGTACGTGACCGTTAAACCGTTACGTTCTATGGCATCAACCGCCATTATTCCCGGCCCACCGGCATTTGTTATAACAAGAACGCGTTTACCTTTCGGTAAGGGCTGTAATGAAAAGGCAGAGGCAAAGTCTAGCAAACTGCCAAAGCTGTCAGCCCTGACGACCCCAGCGCGTTTAAAAGCTGCACCATAGGCAGTGTCCGTACCTAAAATCTCCCCCGAATGAGCAGCAACAGCATTACGCCCTGAAATTGTAGTTGCCGATTTCAAAATAATAACAGGTTTATTGGCAGAGGCATCCTCGGCAGCCTTCACAAAGGCATCACCGTCAGAAATACTTTCCAGATAGCCAATAATAACATCTGTTTTCTTATCGTCAGCAAGCACACGCAAAAAATCAACTTCACTAAGATCAGCCTTATTGCCGATGTTAATGACCTTACTTACCCCCAACTGATCACCCGGCAGACGATCTAAAAAGGCAGAACAGACTGCACTCGATTGGGATATCATTGAGATACCACCTTTCCGGGGCATACGAACCGCGTAAAAGGCATTCATTTTATTGTCAGTATTGATTAAGCCCAGACAGTTTGGCCCCAGCAAACGGACATTACGAAGTCTGCACATGCCGGCAATCTGTTTCTCAAGTTCAGCTCCTGCTTCACTTGCCTCCTTAAATCCGCCGGAAATTATTGCAACAGCTTTAGCTCCAGCATCAATTGCCTCACGAACGGCTTTTTTCACTTCAGGTTGAGGTACAACGATCAAGGCAAAATCAATTGGTTCTTTGATCTGTGACAAGGATCCTACACAGGGAAGACCCAATATTTTTTCAGCAAAAGGATTAACAGGAATTATCGTGCCCTCGAACCCGCCTTCAACAAGGTTTTCAAGCATAAAGTAGCCGACCTTCCCGGGTGTTCTGGAGGCGCCAACCACAGCAATTATCTTCGGTTCAAAAAGTGATTCCAGCATTAGGATTAAAGTACCATTAAATTTAAAACCAGTTTGACGATTAACATGCAGACACAACTACAAATTTGACAGTATAGTTCAGCTTTGCGGTTTTAACTGTTCAATTGTAAAACCCGCTTCTTCAAGTGCAACGTGGACAGCACGGATATTCATTGTGTTGACACGCACATAGATGGTCTCAGGATCAGAGTTTCCCTTGCCCTTCGATCGCACTAATCGGCTGAAGTGAATTTTATGTTCCTCAAGTATATGCGAAATCCTGGTTAACGGTCTCGGTTTACCGTCAGGTTTCACCGCAACAAGAGCGCCACCTCGTTCCCCAAGTCCAAAGATTCTTCGGTAAGCCTGGAGCAGGTCGCGGATAGAGAATATTCCGATAACAGTACCGTCGCTGTTAAGCACCGGCATTGCCCCTACCTTTTTTGCATCCAGCAAAATAAGCGCATCGTCCAAGGTCGAAAACTCATTAAGCGCAACAACATCACGGCTCATCACCTCTTTAACTTTCGTGTTATCAATTTTTTCAAGTTCACGTGCATAATTGTCGTCATGCACAGCCGTTGAAGGGTATGCTGAACGGATATCACGATCAGTGATCATTCCCAGAAGAACATTATTGGCATCGACTATGGGAATATGGCGGAAATGATTCTCCTTAACCAGGCTGCGGACCCTTGACATTAAAGCATCCGGCAGAACTGTAACGGCTGGAGTTGTCATATAGTTCGTGACGTACATAGCATTCTCCTATTTATTGGTATCAATTGCACTAAGACCGGCAAGATATGCTTCAACACTGGCAGCTAAAGCTTGAAGATGATACCCACCTTCAAGAATTGAGACGATTCTTCCGCCACAGTACTGTTGAGCCCAAACATTCATGTAGACCCCAAGTTGCGCATACAGGTTCGTGCTGTAGCATAAAGCGCTCATATCATCGAGCTGGTGACCGTCAAAACCCGCTGCAACGACAATCGCCTCCGGCTTGAATTTCTTCAGAGCCGGGGCTACTTTTTCATTTAATGCCCGTATAACCATCTCGTCTGTCGCACCAGGCGGCAGAGGAATATTCAAAATTGTGCCTTTTCCCTCACCAACTCCAACTTCTTCGGCATAACCGGTGCCAGGGAAACTAAATGTCGGGTGTTCGTGTATACTGACATAGAAGATATCCGGGTCGGATTCAACACCACTTTGAATGCCATTGCCATGATGTGCATCCCAATCAATAACAAAGACTCTTTTCTGATATTTTTTCTGCCAGTAACGCGCCGCAACCAATGAATTATTCAAAAAGCAAAAGCCAAGTGCCGCTTTACGTTCCGCATGGTGTCCCGGCGGACGAATATTGCAATATACCGTCTTCGCCCTGTTGCTTTCAATTAAATCTATAGCGTTTACACCCGCCGAAGCAGACAGCATGGCAACGTCAAAAGATTCATAACAGATCTGATTATCGGAGTGATCGATATCAAGATTTCCGGATAAGGCAGCCTCTTCAAATCGATAGAGGTAGGCATCATCATGCACGGCTAGGAATATATCCCTATCAACCGTGGAGGCTTCAACTTGAGTAATAAAATCTTTGAGAATACTGCCTTTAAGTCGACTACGAATAACACCCAATCTATCGGGGCTTTCAGGATGCGTTCCACTGCCGATATCGTGAGCATCAAATTGACAGTGATCAATTACTGTAAAATTACGAAAATTGGTCATCTAATTCCAGGCAAGCTGTTTTTAAGGTACTAAAAGCCGTCATAAACAAATTACAGTTAAGTATATGCCTTCCTTAATAAAAAAGTCAAATTAGCCTGCCAGATTAACCAAAAAAAAATAAATTTAATGCTTTTGGTTTTCTGAACCGATCAGCAGAATAAGCCGTAGAACTCATAAAACATGGAGACAAATATGAAAACTGCACTTTCATCTTCTCTTTACACACCGCCATTAGCCAATCAATCACAATGGCAGCAACAGCTTAACGCCTCAAACAGCAAAGCAGCAGATATAACTCTCCTGACTAAGGAGGGCGACAAGATTACCATCCAAAGCGGTGTCTTAGAAAAATCCCGTCAGCAGATGAGCAGTTATGAAAGTATTGAGAGATCCCTGGCCCAAGAAGTGACAGTTGAGAAATTTTCCTTCACCGTTGAAGGAGATTTAAATGAGCAGGAGCTCGCAGATCTCACGACCCTCCTGGACAAATTAACAACAATTGCCGACGATTTTTATACCGGAGACACCAATGAAGCTATAGCAGGAGCTATGGCCATTGGGGACATGGGAACTATTGCCAGACTTGAGGCTAATTTTTCTCAAACTACTGCCATTAGCAACTACCTGAAAGGGCCACATCCAATGCCTGACATGCAGGACCTGTTGCTTGATGATGTTTTTGCGTCAATGCAGAAAAATGAACTCAACAAAGAAGATATGGCCTCAAAAGCCCTACAGGCTCAATGGCAACAGTTCATCGATTTTTTAAATAAACGGGATCAGCAGGAGCATATGGCCAAGACAGATCAGAAGAATTACGAATCAGACGAAAACCAGAAATATATTTCCAGAAGCGATAGGTCTCACAACAGAAATAAAACTGCAAAACAGATGTTCAACGAAGTTGAAAAAACAGTAACGAAAAACCCTCGGCTCACGCCACTCGTAACATCAGTTGCTGAACATGCTATTGATAAAGCTGCTAACAATCATGAAAAGAATACCCATCAGGAACTGGTAACACGTCGATTGAAGGACCAATTCGGTCAAGAATACTCAAATTGGCTCATTTAGTCCGTCATAAAGCACAGGTGAACCTTCGTCTCTGCTGCTTCTACAGCAGGAAGAAAAACAGTAAAAACTGTCCCCCCACCCAACTCTGAATGGGCTGAAATATGTCCGTTGTGTTTGGCAATGATTGAGTGAACGATAGCAAGGCCAAGACCACTGCCATCTTTCTTGGTACTAAAATATGGGTCAAATATCTTATCTATGATGTTTTTATCGATACCAACACCCTGGTCAGTAATATCGATTTTTATATAGGGTCTGTTATCAGGCAGTAATCCGCTATTGGGTACAGAAGTCGTATTGACACAACTCACTTTAATGATGCCACCTGACGGCATTGCTTGTTTTGCATTAAGTATAAGGTTCTGGATGACCTGGCTTATCTGGCCTGTGTCAATTTCAGCACACAAAAGGTCATCGGCAATCTCATACTGGCATGAGACACTGCTGCCATGCAGAATAAAATTGGCAGAATCTTTAATGATCTCATAAATTGAGGATGTTTTTTTAACAGGGTCACCACCCTTTGAAAAAGTGAGCAGTTGTTGGGTGAGATCTTGTGCCCGGATGGAAGCCTTTTCTGCCTCAGAAAGAAGCTTCTGCGTCTGGTTGGAAAGTTTGCCATCCATGAGATAAATATTAATATTGGCAATTAATTTAAAAAATGCCGGTGAAATGGAAATAACAATTGATGAGCATATCCTGCGGCAGGCCCATAAAATTATACGGCCGTAGCAGGGTATAAAGTGATACTTTTCGTTATGCCTGAGTATCACTTCTCAAAATCGTGCTAATTTTACCCTTTATCTCATCCATCTTAAAAGGTTTTTGAATAAAGCCCTTCGCCCCTTTCTGGAGTATTTCCTGGGTTTCACAACTGCTGACATAACCAGTTGAAACAAGCACATTAATATCCGGCTTTATCTCAATAAATTTTGCGTAGGCCTCGCAACCATCCATTAGCGGCATATTAATGTCAAGAATAACAATATCAATCGCATCCTTATGCTCAGCCACAATCGCAACGGCCTCTATTCCATTAGTGGCCAGCATGGTCTTATAGCCAAGGCTTTTAAGATAATCAACCAGCATACTGGTGATAATTGCCTCGTCATCAACTATCAAAATAGTTGCATCATTTTTGCGCGTGTCTGTATCAAGAAGAACTCTATCGGCAACCTTAGTTCCCTCTGAAGCCGGCAGGTATACCTTGAAGCTCACACCTTAGCCTGGGGTGTTGTCAATCAAACAGAAACCATCATGGCCTTTTATTATTCCGTAAACCATAGCCAAGCCGAGGCCTGTACCCTCTCCAACCCCTTTGGTGGTGAAAAAAGGCTCAAAAATTCTGGGCAAAACGTCATCATCTATACCTGCGCCGGTATCTGAAATTTCAAGTTTAATGTAGTCGCCGGGACGTGCATCAGGATGATTCGTGCAAGATTGTTCGTCCACAGTAACTTGTTCAGTACTGATCGAAATTGTACCTTTATCTTGCAGAGCATCACGGGCATTAATAGACAGGTTCATTACCACCTGCTCAAGCTGGGTATGATCTCCAATGACACAAGAAACCGATCTGGACAAAGAAATGTTGGTCGTAATTGTTTTACTGATTGAATGTTTGATCAGTTCGTAAACATTATTCACACACTGATTGATATCAACAGCCTTTTTCTCAATAGATTTATGTCGTGCAAAAGCCAATAACTGCTTAATAAGATCAGCTGCCCTGAATCCGGCAGTTTCAATAGTATTGATTATTGCCTGTTTTTTATCATCAGGGGCAATATAGTTTCGTAGCAGCGCAAGGTGACCAATCATGCCGCAAAGAATATTATTGAAGTCGTGGGCAATGCCGCCGGCAAGCGTTCCTATGGCAGTCAGTTTTTCCGCCTCAACAAGCTGCTTCTGGGTATTTTTTAACTCTTCAACCTGCTGTTGAATCTGTTTTTTCTTGGTGGCCAGCGAGAAACTCATGGTGTTAAAAGAGTTCACCAGTTCAGCAAATTCCCCTGTAGCCTTAAATTCACTCTGGTACCCCCAATTGCCATCAGAAAGTTTACGCGAAGCATCAACAAGTGCGTCAATTGGCTGTGTAATCCTCAGAGTAAGAAACCTGGCTACATACAGGGCGAGAAGAAACGTTGTCAGAATTGTTACACCAAGGAGAGGATATATACGGTTAAGCAGTGCAAGTGCCTCGTCCGTCCGTTGCTGAACGGTGCTCCCCGCCCGTTTGATCATACTCTGCACCTGATCGAGAATTGTGTTGCCAAGGTTGGAAACTTTGTATTGCATAGCAGTTCTTCGATCGCTATCAGCAATCATAGTAATCAAATAGCTGAGCTGTTCTTCAAAGGTATCAACCAATTGCTGGGTAGCATTAATTTCGGCCTTTACATCCTCCCTATGGTGACATTCATGACAACGGCCGATTGCATTATCGAGCATTGCCGCACTTGAAATGATCTCATCAAGATGTTTTGAAAAAATTATGCCTGGCGCATGGACATAGGTTTGCACTTTCTGCACACTGAAGAAAAGCTCATGGCGGATATCCTCAATTTCGTGCATACCAATCAGGCTATGCAGATTATTTGAGGTGGTATAGATGTTGTAGACAAAAACACCTGATCCTAAAGAGAAAATCCCAAAAATCAGGGCAAATGATATGATGATCAGTCGTTTCATCTGTTTATGTATTGATACTCTTTCAGGCTGATTTCCGCCTCAGATGAAAGAACTGTAACCGGCAGGTAGTCTTCTTTGCGGGTTTCTACAAAGCGAATCGCTCGTAGTTTTTTTAGTACACTAGCTCCTTTCGGATTGGTATCTAATTCGAGCAGAGCATTCTTTATTTTATACTTTAACTCCTTATCTAAAGTCGGAATTACACAAAGGCCGTTTGAGGGAACATTTGGTGAACTGGCGAGTATAACTATTTCGTCCTTAGCTTTTGGGTTTTTCTCCATGTAAAAATCAAAGATGGTGTTTTTAGCGGCACCAATATCAGCTTGACCTTTAAATACTGCATCAACTGCGGCATCATGACTGCCAGAGAAAAAATACTCGTTGAAAAAGGTAGTATAATCAGTAACTCCGTGACGTTTAATATAGGCAAGAGGGAAAATATAGCCGGCAGTCGTTGCCCGTTCTACGAAAACCATGGTCTTACCCCTCATCTCCTCAAAGGTTTGTATACCACTATCCTTTCTAACAAAAATATGGCCGTGATAGGTTGAGGTTCCGTTTAGATTAATCGGTCTGACAAGCGGTTCAACCCCTAATTGTGAAATTGCCAGCGCCCCTGTAAACGACCCGAGAAAGGCTGCATCAACCTTGGCCTCTTTGAGTCTTTGTACAATGTTACCATATCGACTCAGCATTGAAAGTTCAACCTTAACTCCAATTTTTTCCGACAGATAATCGGCAAGAGGCTGAAATCGCTGCTGCTGCTTAAAAACGTTCATCTCGGGAATAAGACCAATAATAAAATTATCCTTACTGTGAGAAATGCCGGGACGGCTACAGACAAGAAAAAAGAGAGAAATAATAACTATCGTACCGTACCTGAAGCATCTTAAGTCCATCATCCGTCCATCTCCTTACTCTCAGCATTAAACATCAATTTCATGAGGCATCACTACCATCCTTCACCATCGCGTACATGAGATCAAGATAAATTTCAGCCGCCTGACAGACCTGCTTAAATGAAACAGACTCATCATGCGAATGGGCCTGTTCCAATTGGCCTGGCCCTAAAATGATCGGCTTGACCCCCGATGCCCATATCTGATTAGCATCCGAGTGACTTCTAAAGGCTGAAGAAGACCACTGGATGCCGTGATTTTTAAAAATGCTTTTCATTGTCTCAACAACCGCTTCTTTCTCGGGCAACTGATACCCTGCAGCTATAGTAACACGCCGAAACACG
The DNA here is from genome assembly GCA_015231515.1 of Desulfobulbaceae bacterium. NCBI lineage: Bacteria > Pseudomonadati > Thermodesulfobacteriota > Desulfobulbia > Desulfobulbales > Desulfobulbaceae > Desulfobulbaceae bacterium. Next base: position 8,733 of record JADGBM010000023.1, on the reverse strand, counting down.
ATCTCAATACCGTTAAGTTTTTCTGTTTTGGCCATCGCAATGCCCTCCAGATCGAGAAGAATCTCGCCAATGTCCATGCCCGGCGGCACGTGCAGGTCAAGCCACGCTTCACTTCGCTCCGGCACAGCAAAACCGGAATGAGAACTAAAAAGATCCCTGATATTATAGGTTACATGAGGGTATTTTAATTCCAGATGATGGGTGAGGCGTAAAATTGTCTGGAGCATAACTTCTATGGCATTCTGGCGACGCTTGGCCACCGATGCATGCTGCCTTGTGCCCTTAGCTGTAAGCTGTATTTCGACATAGCCGTAAGATTGCAGACAGGGCGCCATATCCGTTGGTTCACCAATGACGGCCCACGGAAAATGATAGGCTCTCATCAGCTTTTCAGCACCGTCACCGCTCTCCTCTTCTCCGACAACAAGACAGAGCGCAATAGGAGCTTGTGAATTTCCTGCCTCCAGGAAAGTCAAAAACGCTTCAATCATTGCAGCACAGCCACCTTTCATATCAGCCACACCCAGCCCCTTGACAGTATCCCCCAGTTCACTGTAACAGTAGCTGTCGAGATCAGGGGCAGGCACTGTGTCGATGTGACCAATGAAGGCAAGCTTAATATCTTTGGTTACAGGGGACAAAATGAGGTTGTAACGATCATCGTCAACTGGTTGAACAATAACCGGCAGGTTGCGCCGTTTGAAATAGCCTTTCAGGAAATCAAGTACATCACCCTCTTTGCCTGAAGGGCTGTAGATGTCTACCAACCGCTGCAGCAATTTACTCAATCGTTGAGGTTTTATACGATTATTTGGCATTTTTTTTCTGGTCCGAAATGGACAGTATAGAAGGAATTTGCGCCTTTTTGGTCAAAGCCTGTTTCTCGGCCGTTACATTCATAGTTAAGTATATGTGTTCGGTTGGATGACCAAAACCGATTTTACGAAAAAAACGAAGCGCCGGCAGATTTTCGCTTTGGGTGTCAACAAGGAGCATACGAACTTTGCATTTAAGCATAAGATCCTTGAAACGGCGAAACAGCTTTTCAGCAACCCCAGTGCGCTGGAATTCCGGCTTAATGCCCAACCAGATAAGATAGCCGTATTTCCAGGCCGAATGACTTTTTTCAATAGTCGTTCCCAGTGCAAAACCGATAATATCGTCACCAACTTCGGCGACAAGACAAAATTCAGTATCACTATGAAAGAGCCCAACAACTTCGTACGGATCCCAGGTGCGGTACATATTCGGGGAATTCTGGGCTTTAAAAAGATCTTCTCCAAGGTGGAAGACTTCTGAGAGATCGTCAATCTCCATCTCCCTTATTTTAATATTGATACGTTTAGTATCATCGTTCGTCGATTCAGAGTTCATGTTTATTGAAACCATTGTTGCGTTGTGGTGTAAATTATTTTTTTAAAGAACCTTATTTTTTATTACATTTGTCAGCAGATAACTGTCGCAGTTTTTATTATTCACTATACTCACATACAACTGCAAAACCAGTCAATCTGAAAAATTGTTGCACAACATAAAGCGCAGCCCCAACACTGATAAAAAAACAATTTTTTAAAGACCACTCTTTATGGTACAAAAAGTAGTAAGCCATTGTCAGAAAAGTTGCTTTTCATAACTAATTATCGTCGGTATCAACTATGTGGAAATCAAAAGATATTTACTTCGTTTCAGACAGCACAGGAATCTTAGCAACTAATCTCGGACAATCGCTATTATGTCAATTTCCTGAAATCAATTTTCATGAAGAAAAATTTTCATTTATTAAAACCAAGCCGGAAGCCCATAAGACCATAAACTACATACTAAAAAACTCGGTTGGCAGACGGCCGATAATCTTCAGCACCCTCATTGATCCAGAGATTCGGCAAATCTTTGATCACCCGGAGGTTGAGCTTTTTGATGTCTGCGGTGCATTTGTAAATAGACTTGAGGTTTGCCTGGAGGCCAAGGCCTTATTGCTGCCTGGATTTTCAAGACAGGTTAACGACCTCAATATGGCTAAACGCGCTGACGCCATCCATTTCTGCCTGGATCACGACGATGGCACACGAGTTGATGATTATGACGAATCTGATGTGATCTTGCTTGGCGTCTCACGCTCAGGGAAAACACCTGTCAGTGTGTATATGTCGACACACATGGGCATGAAATCTGCCAACTATCCTTTAACTACACATAACTTGGAAAGTTATACCCTGCCGGAAGGATTAAACAAGAATAGAAAGAAAGCCGTTGGCCTGACCACGAGCCCGGAAAGCCTTCATCGCATCCGCGAACAAAGATATCCAAACAGTAATTACGCAAAGAAGACAACCTGCGTTCAGGAACTCGAACAGGCAAAACAGATATTTCTGAAATATAAAATTCCTGCCATTGACACCTACGGTAAATCAATTGAGGAACTGGCAACACAAATAGCCCAAGAGCTCGGACTCATCAAAAAAGCCGGGCTATAAAAGTCTGCACTCATCGGGGTTTTCGAGACATTGCCTTTCCGCCTCTTTTTCAGCAAGGCGATTCTTCCTGCGAGCCTCCGCCTCCCTGAATCGAAGCTTCATAGCATCATTGGTGATGTTAAGACTTGGCAATTTACGCGGTTTACCCTGATCATCCAAGGCAACAAAGGTAAGATATGAAGAGGCTATGCGCTTAATTGTCCCTGTTTTCAAATCTTCCGTTTCAACACGAACCCCTATCTCCATAGAGGTATTGCCCACCCAGTTAAGACAGGCTCTCAACAAAAGCAAGTTGCCAATATAGACCGGATGAAAAAAATCAAGCCTATCGACTGAAGCCGTAACAGCAATACCTTTAGCATACCGCGTCGCCACCACAGCTGCGGCATTATCAATATAATGCATGATAACACCGCCATGAATATTGCCCATGGGATTTGCCTCGTGGGGCTGCATAATCTGGCTGATTACAATGTCGTCACAGTTCATGAAATTTCCCAGGAAGAGGCGTTAATCGATCCAGCTTTGCAGGGCTTCAATAATTTTTTCAGCCTGATCTCTGCTGGAGATATTAAACTTACTTTTCGGGGCATATTCTCCGGCACGTTTTTGATAACGGCGGATTGTATATTTGTCAGGGCCATACTCATTTTTTTTCTTATCAAACTGCTGATAACGAAAAATTAGTGTTGCCCAGGCTCCCTTGGTTAGAACTATCTTATCCAACTCTTTAAGAGTCACAACACCATCTTCTTCAAAATTTATTGTTAATTCGCTTACATCTGATGCCATAGTTCTTCCTCGTATATAATTTCAACAAACTAGTAAATTGACTTTTTCTCTTACCACAGAGAGCGAAGAGAGCACACCAAAATATTTTCAGTCAACGCGCTCCGCTACTGTCAATTAGCTATTTTTCCTTCAAGCTCCTGCCAACGACTATAAAGGTTATCAACTTTTTTCTGTGCAACTTCAAGCTTAGCACAACAGTCAGCTAAGGTCGCAGGGTTCGACTGAATTGACTCATCACTAAGACGTTGATGACATATATCAAGCTCCTGTTCGGCTTCAAATATACGTTGTTCCATCTTTTCAAGCTCGATCTTCTCTCCTAAGGTAATCTTATTCTTAGGCTTTGTCTGATTTGCTTTTTGAACTGCCTGGCTTTTAGAAGCACTCTGTTGATTTTTTTTTATCTCTAAATCTTCAAGCCACTGCCTGAAATCCGCATATCGCTCACAGTTGCCATTACCGTCAAAACCAAGAACATAATCCGCCAATCTATCAAGCAGGAATCGATCATGGGTGACTAAAACAACAACACCTTTGAAATCGGCCAAACTATCTTCAAGAACCTCAAGAGACGGAATATCAAGATCGTTGGTCGGCTCATCAAGAAGAAGAATGTCCGCTGGTTGACGCATCAGTTCGGCAATTAAAATACGGGCCTGCTCTCCTCCGGAAAGCCTGCTTACCGGCATATCAAGCTGATCGGGCCTGAAAAGAAATTTCTTGGCCCAACTCACTACATGGAGCGGCCTGTCATTGTAGAGTACTGAATCGCCATCCGGCGCTAAAGCACGGCGCAGGGTTTGATTCTTATTGAGACCTTCTCTTTTCTGATCAAACAAAATGACCTTGAGACCATCGACCTTATCGACTGAACCAGTATCTGAAACGATGTTGCCGGCAAGAACATTGATCAAGGTTGATTTCCCCGTGCCGTTATTACCGAGTAGCCCCAAGCACATGTTCGGTGTTAACGTTAAGTCAAGCTTTTCAAAAATGGTTTTGCCGCCCAACACCTTACTTATATTCCGGGCAGTAAGTAGTTTTTTGGTTTTACGTCCCGTCGAATCAAACGACAAATCAATGGCTTTCCCCTGGGCATTTCGATGTTTTGTATCTTGAAAGGTATTTTTAAGTTTAGCCGCCTCATCGATACGATATTGGGCCTTTGTTGTCCGGGCTTTTGGTCCGCGGGACAACCACTCTATTTCACGACGCAGTTTGTTCCCCAGTACCGTTTCCTGCTTGTTCTGCATGGTTAAAAGCTCAGACTTTCGGCGCAAAAAATCTTCAAACTTCCCTTCTACCCGCAGATAGCCGTCGGGATATTGGGCGCTCAACTCAATAATTCGATTGGTGACCGTATTCAAGAAATGTCGGTCATGGGTGATGACGGCAAAGGCAAAACTTGAATTTGAAAGAAGATCTTCCAGCCATAAAATTCCTTCCATATCAAGATGGTTAGTCGGCTCATCAAGAAACAGCAGGTCGGGTTCTTTAATCAACGCACAAGAAATGGCCAGGCGCTTTAACCAGCCTCCGGAGAGTGAATCAACTTTTTGACTAAGATCAAAAAAGCCGCATTTAGCCGCCATTTTTTGAACTTGAGTAAATGACTGACTGTCATGAGTTTTGGACTCCAAGGATCTATACAGGGCAGACTCAATATCCTCACCCGCTACAAATGATTCTGCCTGCGCCAGAAAGACAAGCCGCAAGTTTTTGCGAATAAACAGTTTACCGGTATCGACTTCTTCTAAACCGGCAAATATCTTTAGTAAGGTTGATTTTCCGGCTCCGTTAGGGCCTATTAAGCCAAGACGTTCACCCGAGGATATCCCAAGAGTGATATCCTCAAACAATGTTTGAGCACCAAAGGATTTACTGATAGACTGACAACTTATAAGATTAGACATTTCCCACAAAAACCTTTTGTTTTATACCGAGCATCCTGTACCTTAAGATCATTTGCATAACGCTGAAGCAGTATCCCTTCAGGAGTGCAGTTTCTTGTAACTTCCAACTCACGCTATATACATCTATCCTTCTAAAAAGGCACCAAATGAAAAACCCAGCCACTCATATCCAGTCAATCTATGTAGAAAAGCAGATAGTAGACCTGCCAATGACCCGGAGGATACTTGAACGATCCGAAGGGCTGCCTGTAGAGATAATTGACGCGCATGATCTTAACCACCTTGATTATGCCCCCTACCCAGACAGCATGTCCATGGGAAAAAAACATCTCCTGTTATGTCAGAACAAAGGGGCTTTCTTCAAACCATGCCCAGCGACAAAAGAGTATCGCTGCTGTGAATATCAGGTATTAAACATTGGCGCCAACTGCCCTATGGATTGCGTGTACTGCATTCTACAGGCCTATCTCAATAATCCTTGGATGACTTTCTACGTTAACACCGAGGATCTGTTTTCGGAATTGACTCAGGCCTTTAAAAAAGAGCCCAAGCGCTTCTGGCGTATCGGCACCGGTGAGTTTACTGACAGCATGGCACTCGACAAACTGACTGGCCTGAGTAAAGAACTCGTGACCTTCATGAGTTCAAAAAAAAATGCCGTCCTTGAGCTCAAGACCAAAAGTGCTGTAATTGATAATCTTGAGGGACTCGATCATAAAGGCCGCACGGTATTAGCCTGGTCACTCAACAGCACTGCCGTCATGAATCAACACGAATTTCGGACAGCAACACTCAAAGAGCGCTTGGCGGCTGCCAAACAGTGTGCCGACTGGGGCTACAAACTGGCCTTTCATTTTGATCCGATCATTTATCATCCAGATTGGAAGCAGGGCTACACCGAAACCATCGAAGCCCTCTACGACACAGTTCCTGCTGCAAATATTGTCTGGATCAGCCTGGGTGCACTGCGTTACTTGCCGACATTAAAACAGATTGCAACCAGTCGGTTCCCGAAATCTCGCTTTTTTTATGAGGAGTTTATTGTCGGCCTTGATGGCAAGTCCCGTTATTTCCGCCCCCAAAGAACCGGAATGTACAAGCACATTTACAACCAACTCAAGGCCAAATCAGCAAAAAACACCTGTATCTATATGTGCATGGAAAGCGATGAAATATGGAGGGATGTGTTTGGCTATACACCCGAAGAAAAAGGTGGTCTACCTGTTATGTTGGACAGAGCCTCTTCGTAAAGACTGTATAACAACAATCCCTTTCAAGTAACTTTCTTCACCTGATAAGAATCAGCATTGCCAAGAACTCTATTGGCCATGGCGATATGTCCAATCTGCCGCCAATCTCGTTTCAGGAGTTTTGCCCCATAGGCATCAATTGCAACAGGATCCTGAGAGGCAGCCAACAGGTTATGGGGTGGATTGCAGGTTGGTCCCCATAAATGTGCCTGCTGCATACCAATAGAGGCATCGAGTATCGTAAAGTCGGGGGTTCTGTACCGGTTCAGATCAAAGACAGCTTCCTGCACATTTTCATGAAAGGCTGCCTTTTTCCAATGCCCACCCTGTTGAAAATGTTCTGGTGGTGCGGCGCCCATCATATTTTTCATCGTTAGAGTAACCCCGGCCAGTGAATGAGCCTTTAAAACCGGTATTGATATCAAAAAAACGTCAAACAGTACTTCTGGCAGATACATTATCGGCCACTGCCGGCATGCTTCATTCTTGAGTTTCCTTTGAGGTTCGACATTAAGATCAATTAATCGTACATCAAATGCCTCTGCCATTTTTGAATAACCCAAGAGGTCAAAGGGGTGCCATGTTTCGTATTCGGTGGCACCAGAACCCTCAGCAATTATAATTTCAAGTTCGGGACGAATTCGCCTGAGATACAGCACCACCTCAGACACCAGTTCGACCGGTGTAGTAATGGGCGGTTGCAGGGCTTCAACCAGATTAGGTTTGAGCATGACCGTGGTCGCACTGCCAATTGCGGAAACCAGATTGCAACTATCCAGAAGCAGAGACACACTGTGAGGCTTATCAGCCCTGATCGTAAATATTGTACTGTTCATATTAAATCACGATTACGACGTCTGCGAGTGACAGTAATTGGCTAAAGAGCTCATTTTACTCCATCTCACTCCAAAGCGACTATTAAATCATAGTTCCACTGTTTCAACTTTTACTCGCGCCGTCCCCTTTCTATAAAATCCAAGTTTTTTGGCAGCCCCCGCACTAAGATCAATCATCCGGTCACCAAAAAATGGTCCACGGTCATTAACCCGCACCACCATTGAACGATTATTCTCAAGATTAGTAACCTTAACATGAATTGGTAGTGGTAAAAGTTTATGGGCAGCTGTTGGCTTTCCAGGATCAAATGCTTCGCCATTGGCAGTCATATGACCATCTTTCTGGCGCAAAGTCTCATTCCCGTACCATGAAGCAATACCAACTTCTTGGTAGGTCGAAGCCTCGGCGACAGACATCGGTATATAACGATTACCTTTCACCACATAGGGAGCGTTCTTAACCCTGCCCTGCCGAACAGCCTCTTTCGGGGTCAATCCATCAATACTTTCAATATCAGAAGTCATCGGCCATTCAATTGGTGCCGTAATAACATCAAAAGTAAAGGCACCAATCTTGTATGACATTTTAAGGGTACCAACCCCGACACCAGCTATAAATTTAGCCGTGGTATAGGTCGCCTTCACAGTACCCTTTGTAATATTATAGGTAGTCTTGATAGTGGAGCAGGCCACCAAAAGAACCCCTGCCAAAGCACAAAAAACTATGCCTTTTAAATTTCGCATCTGCTATAATATCAATGTTTTTTTTAATTGTAATCCAAATAAAATACCTTTGGCCCACAGACTGCCTACATATCAGGTATCATTGTCTTTGTTGATGGTGTTCTTCTGTTTCACAAAAGAGATCAGGGCGGCAGGGTTGCTCAGCAGGAAAGAGCCGAGTTCCTTGATAACCGGGACCGAGTCGACGCGGTGCCGGGTCACCACATCCCGGTAGAGGATATCGTCATACAGGGTGCGGAGCAGGGAAAGCTCCGGATACTTGAGACTGTCGGGAATGCCGCCGAATTGGAGGTAGGAAAGGAGTTCCTTCTGCAGCAGGGCGGTGTTCGTTGTCGTCAGCCGGGCGAGATCGAAAGCCATCTCGTTTTTAAAGCGCAGACACTCGTTGAAGGAAAAGGTTGACCTGTTCTTTCGACCATTTTGACCGCCAATTTGTTTCGCTCATACAAGAAAAATACTCAAAATTGTTTTCAGTGTCAATGAAGACAATCGGTAGCCGTCATGGCTCATCCATTTACTACTGGTACAGCTTACCCGGCTGATTACGAAGTTTGTAAATATTCGGTTTGCCCTGAAAGGGCCAGAACATACCAGCCCAGGGCAACGCCCTGGGGACTGGAATAGTACAGATAGCCCTGAAAGGGCGTGACATCTGACCGTGCCGGTTTTAAGCCTATGTGACGCCCTTTCAGGGCTATTCATTAAATGTTCCTAGATCCCAGGG
>JADGBM010000022.1 GCA_015231515.1 Desulfobulbaceae bacterium | reverse complement strand
CAGGGGGGTGAGCTATCCGGTAAACGTTAAAGCACTTTCGATTTGTGGGGTCCGTGCCTATGCCTCACTGGCTGAAATTGACGGGAGTGTGGATTTAGCTGTGATTATCGTACCCTCCACTATGGTTGCCTCTGTTGCCAGAGAAGCGGGTCAGAAAGGGGTGAAGGGGCTTATCTGTATAACCGCTGGGTTTCGGGAAATTGGCGCGAGTGGCCTGCTGCTGGAGCAGGAACTTATTGGAATATGCCATGAATACAACATGAGTCTGATAGGGCCAAACTGTCTGGGGGTAATCAACACGGATCTTTCATTTGGCCTTAATGCAAGTTTCGCCAGACGACCTCCGTTACCCGGTAATATCGGGTTTATCAGTCAGTCGGGAGCACTATGTACAGCAGTTCTCGACTATGCTGCTCGTAAGAAAATAGGGTTTTCAAAGTTTGTATCAGTCGGCAATAAGGCTGACATTGATGAGCTTGACCTATTGAAATATCTGCATGAAGACCCCCAGACCAAGGTTATTATGATGTATGTGGAAGATCTTCGGCATGGTTTTGAGTTTGTAAAGGTTGTTAGAGAGATTACCGGAGGCGAAAATCCAACACCGATAGTTGCTGTTAAATCAGGACGAACATCTGCAGGGGCTGCAGCCGTCAGCTCTCATACCGGTTCATTGGCTGGTTCCGAGGCAATTTATGATGCCTTGTTTGAGCAGAGCGGTATCTACCGTGCCCAGACCATTAGTCACCTTTTTGATTATGCCATTGCCTTTGCAACTCAGCCACTGCCAAAATCAAACCGTGTTGCCATTATTACCAATGCTGGCGGACCCGGAATTATTGCCACAGATATCACTGTCAATGTGGGCTTAACCTTGGCCGAGTTTTCACTTGAAACCAAAGAGGCCTTGCAAAGTGCCCTGCCTAAGACGGCCAATACCAATAATCCTGTAGATGTGATCGGAGATGCTGGTGTTGATCGATACCGGGCGGCCTTTGAGGCCGTTTTAAAAGACGAAAATGTTGATGGTGTAATATTTATATTAACACCGCAGTCTATGACGGATATCTATGCCACCGCCCAAATTATTCCCGCCCTGGCCAAAAAGAGCGGTAAGCCGGTATTAACCTCGTTTATGGGTGAGATGGATGTCCGCGAGGCCATTGATTTTCTTGAAACTAATAAGATGCCTCATTATCATTTTCCGGAAATGGCTGCTCGGGCTATGGGGGCGTTGTATCGGCATTCCAAATGGATTAACCGTCAGCATCTCAGTGAAATAGCCATATCTCCAGACCGGGCGACCGCCCGCAAGATAATTGATGATGCCCTTGCCAACGGGCAGATGTATCTTGGGGAGGTCGAAGGAAATAAAATTTTAAAGGCCTATGGGTTTCCGGTGCTGCCGGCGGCCTTGGCCACCACAGCTCAGGAAGCCGCTCAAGCGGTTACGGAGTTTGGTAAATCGGTATTTAAAATTGTTTCTCCCCAGATCGTGCATAAGTCCGATCTGGGCGGGGTAATGGTTGGCATAAAAACACCTGAAGAAGCAGCTAAAGCGTTTGAAACGATTGTCTCAGTAGTTAAAGGAAACGCACCTGATGCTGAAATTACCGGAGTGTTTGTTCAGCAGATGGCCCCGGAGGGGGTCGAGGTAATTCTTGGCATTAATCGCTATAAAGTGTTTGGTCCGCTTCTTATGTTTGGTCTGGGAGGAATTTTTGTTGAGATATTTAAGGATGTCAGCTTTCGTCTGGCACCGATTCGACATAACGCGGCCCGGTATATGGTGCGCTCCACAAAGGCCTATCCGATGTTGAACGGAGCTCGTGGAGCCGAACCATGTGATACGGATGAGCTTGAACGATGTTTAGCCCTGCTTTCTGCCCTAGCTACGGAAAATCCGGAGATAGCCGAACTTGATATCAACCCCTTGATAGTCCATCGAAGGGGGAAGGGATGCTCGGTTGCCGATTGTCGTATTTTGCTTGATCCTGACCGCACCTGAACAAAGAGCTGAAAAATGAAGTTTTAAAATGATCAGCTTTGCGGTATAAGGCTTGTTCTGACTTAAACAACTGTATCCTTTTAGACCCTATATGGGAAGCATCTGCAACTGTTGTTGATGCTACGGGGTGTCAAGGAGTTGCGAACGAGGGTTGACCACCATAGGGTCTACACCCGAATGGTATTTTATATATAATGGAGGAGTTCAGTAATGGGTAGTTCATGCGGTAGTTGTGATAGTAAAAAAAGTTCCGGTTGTGGATCAAGCAAGACACAGGAACAGGCGAAAGCCCATATTGCCCAGCAGGAAGTTTCGATTAAAACTTCTTTAAGTAGAATTAAACATAAAATTCTGGTGATGAGTGGTAAAGGGGGTGTCGGTAAAAGTACGGTTTCTACAAATCTGGCGCTTGGCTTAGCAAATAGAGGCTATAAAGTCGGATTGATGGATGTTGATCTGCATGGGCCGGATATCTGCCGGATGTTGAATCTGACCGAGAACCTTAAAGATGCCCAGCAGAATGGCGGCTTGCTTCCCCCGATGAAATTTGGTGAAAATCTCAAGGTTATTTCACTTGAGTATATGATGGAAGATCGAGACGATCCTATCATCTGGCGCGGCCCTCTCAAGATTCAGGCGATACGCCAGTTTATTGCTGATATTGATTGGGGAACACTGGATTACCTGGTCATTGATGCTCCCCCTGGCACAGGAGATGAGCCGTTAACTATTGCCAATACCATCCCCGACGCGCAGGCTCTAGTGGTTACAACGCCTCAGGATATTGCCTTGGCAGATGTGCGGAAATCGCTTAATTTCTGTAAACATGTTAAGATGAATATCGTCGGTCTGGTTGAAAATATGAGCGGCTTGATTTGCCCGCACTGCAATAAAACAGTTGATGTGTTCAAGAGTGGTGGTGGGGAAAAAACGGCTAAGGATTTTAATATTAATTTTCTCGGACGTGTGCCTATGGATCCGCGTGTCGTGCTTGGTGGTGATGATGGTAATCCGTATCTGACCTCTGAGTCTGATAGCCCAGCAGTCAAGGCCTTTGCAGTAGTGATCGACAATGTGATCAAAAAACAGTCCGGTTCTGCTCCTGTTTCTCTTAATATCGCCGGGGCCTGTGGCTGTGGAGGCGGTGTTTGTGATCCTCAAAAGTGCGACTGCTGATTAAGTGGTTCAGTATAACGTAAAGGCAATGATATGATTGTACGGCAGTTGGTTGTTGGTTCTATGAGTGTGTGTTGTTATCTGGCAGTTTGCGAAAAAACAAAAAAGGCTGTGATTATCGATCCTGGTGGTGACGAGTCACGCATCCTCAAAGCAGTCAAGGACGAGGGCGCGACCGTGGAGTATATTATTAATACCCATGGACATCCTGATCATGACTGTGGCAATGCGAAACTGAAAGAGGCAACCGGGGCCCTGATCATCATCCATAAGGATGATGCTGATTTCTTTGCTAAGTCTGAGGTTAAAAAATATTTCTCTATGCTTGGACTGCCTGCCTCACCACCCCCAGATAAAAAAGTTACAGATGGTGAGAGTCTGTCTTTTGGAGAAGAGACGCTCACAGTAATTCACACCCCTGGCCATACCCCTGGTGGAATCTGCCTTTATGGCAAGCCGCATCTGTTTACAGGGGATAGCCTTTTTGTCGGCGGTGTAGGACGAACCGACTTCCCCGGTGGTGACACAAAGACCCTTATGAACTCAATTCGTAAAAAACTGTTGACCCTTCCTGGTGACACCATCGTCTGGCCTGGACATGGTTATGGTGGAGACTCTTCAACAATTTCGACTGAAGCCGCAACCAACCCCTTCCTCACCGGAGATTTTTAAAAAATGCGTGAGATTGTACTGGGGACTGCTGGCCATGTTGATCATGGCAAGACAAGTCTTGTCCGCGCATTGACCGGTATCGAAACAGATAGACTTAAAGAGGAGAAGAAGCGGGGGATTACCATTGAGTTAGGTTTTGCCTTCCTCGATTTGCCGTGTGGTCATCGGCTTGGCATTGTTGATGTTCCTGGTCATGAAAAATTTGTTAAAAATATGGTTGCCGGGGCCAGCGGTGTTGATCTTGTCGCCTTTGTGGTTGCAGCCGATGAAGGTATTATGCCGCAGACACGGGAACATTTTGAAATATGCTCTCTGCTCGGCGTAAAACGAGGCATCCTGATCATAACCAAGATCGATATGGTTGAGCCGGATTGGCTTGAAATGGTCGAAGAGGAGCTTGCTGATTTTTTTAAGGGCAGTTTCCTCGAAAATGCGCCTGTGGCAAAGGTCTCTTCAACAACAGGTGCTGGTATTGAAGCACTTAAGTCGCAGCTTGACGCCATTGTCGGCTCGTCGGAATTTGGCGCCGCAACTGGCCCCTTTCGTCTGCCCATCGACAGAATTTTCACTATGACAGGCTTTGGTGCCGTTGTAACTGGAACCTCGATGTCCGGTTCGATTTCAGTTGGTGATGATGTCTGTATCTATCCTTCCCAGAAAAAGGCCCGAATTCGTGGTATTCAGGTTCATGGCAACAGCGTCGATGTGGCTGAGGCCGGACATCGTACAGCCTTGAATATTCAAGGCTTGGAAAAGGAGCTTATTGATCGCGGGGATATGCTTGCGACACCTGATTCTCTTATCCCGTCTTTTATGCTGGATTGTGACTTCACCTATCTCAGCAGTAATGAAAAGCCGCTGAAAAACAGGACTCGTGTCAGGGTACATATCGGAACAGCTGAGGTGATGGGCCGAATTGTGCTGCTCGACACTGAAGCGGCTGAGCCCGGCACCATCGTCAACGTCCAGCTCCTTCTTGAGGAACCGGTTACCTCTTGGCCTGGTGACAGGTACGTCGTCCGGCGGTACTCTCCGGTTCTTACAATTGGGGGGGGACCGTCTTTAACAACTGTCCAGCCAGAAAGCGCCGAAGATTTAAAGAAGATAATAAAACGGCCTTTGCCCTGTATCATGATGGTGAACCTGATCAACTTGCCCTCTTGCACCTCAATGAGGCAGGCATTACTGGTTTGACCCATGTCGAGCTTGAAGCCCGTCTTGGCATATTTGGCAACAGGTTAAAGAAGCTCTTAAACACCCCGATCTCTTCGCGTAAAATTGTTGTTGTTGACTCCGAAAAAAAACTGATGATCAGCGGTGCAGTTTTGGTTGCCCTCTGCGACTTGTCAAAGTCGATCTTGTCCAAGTTTCATCTGGACAATCCCCTCAAGGAAGGGATAGGGAAGGAGGAACTTCGAAGTCGACTATATAATGGTATAGGGCAAAAACTTTTCAACCTGGTTCTGCAAACACTTGCAAAGGGCAACGATATTGTCGTTGATAATGCCTTCGTGCGGCTTTCCGGCCATAAAGTTTCTTTAAAAGAAGACGAAAAGGCCCTGCGCCTTGATCTTGAACAGAGTTTTAAGGCGGCTGGTCTGTCCCCACCCACGAAGAAGGAACTCCTGGCGACATTTCATAACTATTCATCTGGTCTGTTAACAGAGGTTATGGTGCTGCTTGTTCAGGATATGAAACTGGTACGTGTTAGCGAAGATCTTTACTTTCATCACGATTCCCTGGAAAAGCTCAAGGGCTCCCTGATGGATTATTTGAAAAAGAACAATGAAATTGATGCCGCAGCCTTTAAAGAGTTAACCGGGCTGACCCGTAAGTTTTCTATTCCGCTAATGGAGTTTTTTGATAAAGAAAAAGTGACCATACGTGTGGGAGACAAAAGAGTTTTACGTGGCTAGGTGATATTATAAGTACTATTTTTGGTCATACAGCAGGCCTCAAAACCGCACAGCACGATAAACTCGACCGTATTTCCCGGCGTCGAGTTCCTCCTGAACTGATCGTCAGTCCTGAACTGGCCAGAGAGTTGGCTGAGTTGTCTTTTGAGTTAGGCCGTCAGATTGGTGTCTTGATTAATCGTAAGGGCCAGGTTGAGTCGGTTATTGTCGGCGATAAAAAACAGATTGTAATTCCTGTTTTGTCAAGCTCCCGTTCCGCCGGTAAACGTTTGAAGGGCTTGCGATTTGTCCATACGCATCTGACAGGGGAAGGGATCTCTGAAGACGATCTGATGGATCTTCTCTTTCTCAGGTTTGACTTGATGTCCGTAATCAAAATAACTGCAGATGGTTTTCCTGAACGTTTATACTCTGTTCACCTGACTCCAACCTTGGTCAATGGTCACAACTGGTCTTTTCTGGAACCGGTTGTGCCCTCCCAGCAAAACTCCACCTGTCTTGAGCTGATTACTGCCCTTGAAAATGAGTTTGCCCGGGTCCATATTGATGCTAAGCAACAGGCAGGGG
Source organism: Desulfobulbaceae bacterium (assembly GCA_015231515.1). Lineage (NCBI taxonomy): Bacteria > Pseudomonadati > Thermodesulfobacteriota > Desulfobulbia > Desulfobulbales > Desulfobulbaceae > Desulfobulbaceae bacterium. The sequence goes on along the minus strand of JADGBM010000022.1, from coordinate 28,032 downwards.
AGGACAGGGCAATCCTGGTGAGTGTTTCAACCCTACCAAAGGCAATCGCTCAAGATTCCGTCGATGAACTCCAGGAGTTGGCTCGTTCTGATGAAGTTGTTGTGCTCGGCTCAATTATCCAGCGTCGTAAACAGGTGAGTTCCCGATATATTCTTGGCAAGGGGAAGTTGAGTGAAGTTATGCTCCAGGCCCTGTTGCTGAATGCTAATTTGTTGATTTTTGACCAGGAGCTTAACGCAAGTCAGGTTAACTCAATAACCACGTTAACTGAACTCAGAGTGATTGACCGAACGCAGCTTATACTCGATATATTTGCCAGAAGGGCACTTTCCCGGGAGGGCAAACTTCAAATAGAGATGGCTCAGCTGAAATATATGCTGCCGCGTCTGGAGAGCCGGGACGATTCACTGTCAAGGCTCTCTGGTGGTATCGGCACCCGCGGGCCGGGAGAGACGAAACTTGAAGTTGATCGACGAAGAATTAAAGATCGTTTAAATGTGCTGGGCAAAAAGTTAAAGGCTGTCAGTGAAGAGCGCTACAGGCGTCGAGAGAGGCGTCGAAAAAAAGATGTTCCGGTCATCTCTTTAGTTGGCTATACTAACGCCGGCAAGTCAACCTTGCTCAACTCATTGACGAACAGTGATATTGTCGCCGAAGATAAGCTTTTTGCCACCTTGGATCCGACCAGCAGGCGGCTGCGTTTTCCCCAAGATGTTGAGGTGATTATAACTGACACCGTTGGCTTTATTCGTGATCTGCCGGAGGAGCTCCTGAAGGCCTTTCAGGCAACGCTGGAAGAACTTTATGATGCTGATGTTCTTGTGCATGTTGTTGATGTGCACAACCCGCGATTTGAGGATCAGATACGCGTTGTCGAAGATCTTATTGCGGAGTTGAACTTGCAGGTCCCGACTTTGATGGTTCTCAATAAAATTGATAAAATTGACCCCGAATCAATTGCTGTGATTGAAAAAAAATATAACGCCGTATCCATATCTGCTCTGCAGCCGGATACCTTTGGTGAGTTTTTGCATAAGGCCCATGAACTCATTATTCGACAGTGGCGTCTTCCTCAAGGTAAGGCCTGGTAAGTTGATTTATAAAAAAATGCCGATACTGAAAGTTTTAGTTTTGCTTAGCATTTTTCTGTTTGCAGGCCCCTTGCAGCAGCTTTCTGTGGCCCAGGAAGTGGGCATTAAAGATATCGTTGTCACCAACTCGAGTACAGATCTGCTTTTATATCTGAAGGTTGAAGACGCTTTCAGTAAGGATATCATTGAGGGTGTGCAAAATGGTTTGCCGGCTGTATTTTCATTTGAGGTTCAACTGACGATGATTCGTTCTGGCTGGCCAGACAAAGAGATCTATTCTGACAGCATTGAGCATACCATGGCCTATGATAATCTGAAAAAAAACTATACTGTCACCCTCGAAGAGAGAGATGGCCGGCAGACAGTTACCAACAACCTCGAAAATGCCATGTTTCTAATGGAAGAACTCAATGGCTTGACTGTGGTTAAGCTCGACCGACTCGTGCCAGACCGGGAATATGTTCTTGAGGTTCGGGCGGTACTTGCCAAAAATACGCTGCCTTTTAATATTCATTACCTGATCCCTTTTGGCGATTTCTGGGATTTCTCAACCGAGTGGTATAAAATTCGATTTAAATATTAAACCCGCAACTGTGACATTTTCCTTAACCCGTAGCCCTTTTTAAATTGTGAATACAACCACTCTTGACCAGGAAATAGAAATACGAAGAAAGAGAAGGCAGCGGCGGATACGCTACGTAATTGCAGGCTGTCTGGTTCTTTTTCTGATTGCCACCTACCTCGAAGGGCACGTTTATCAACTGGGTACTGTGCCTTTCCCCGTCAGTGGTAATGTTCTTGTCTTTGCCCTGATTAATATCAATATAATTTTATTGCTCCTTATGGTTTTTTTGGTTCTGCGGAATCTCGTGGAACTTGTTTTTGAGCGGCGTCGTAATGTTTTAGGTACGAGGTTGCGCACAAAGCTGGTTATATCGTTTGTATCTCTTTCTTTGATCCCAACGACACTTTTATTCTTTATTGCCTTGCAGTTTGTTTCGACCAGTATGGATTACTGGTTCAATATTAATGTCGATAACTCTCTGGAACAATCCTTGAATCTTGCTCAGGATTTCTATCAGGATGTTGCCGATTTTGTGGATACGAGGGGAGAGACAGTGTCGGTGTCTTTAGCCAAACGGGATTTTTCGAATCTTGATACTGTCTCGAGCTACCTTCAAAGACAAATTGCTCTGCATGGTCTCTCCGGCCTCTCGGTTCTGGCAGCGGATAACTCAGTGTTGCTTAATGTATTGGCTCAAGATCAGACCCCGTATGAAAATCCCCTCATTCCGGCGGACCTTTTTCGGCGCAGTATTTCAGGCGAAAAAGGTGTGAATGCCGCTCAGGTCATTGATGCCGGTGAACTTGTACGCGGTCTGGCAGCATTTAAACCGGAGCCTGGATCTGAGCCCTATGTATTGGTTACCTCTAAACTGATTCCCCGCGATCGTCTTGAGCGCATGGAGGTCATTTCAAAAGGCATCCAGGGGTACAAACAGTTGCTGCTCCTGAAAAAGCCGATTAAAACCAGTCTGTTGGTGATGTTACTGATTGTGACCTTGCTCATAATCTTCAGCGCCATCTGGTTTGGTTTTTATGTGGCCGGTGGATTAACCCGTCCTATGGGTAAACTGGCTCAAGGCATCAAGCGAGTGGCTGATGGTGAACTTGATTTTGTTTTGGAAAAGGATTCCGGCGATGAAATGGGAATGCTGGTTGACTCCTTCAACATGATGATCAAAGATCTGCTCTCCAGTAAAACACAAGTTGAAGAAGCCCACTTTGCCTTGAAAAGCGTTAATGATGAAACTGAAAAGCGGAGGCGGCACACTGAAATTATTCTACAGAATGTAACAACCGGAGTTATCTCTCTGGATGCTCATGGGCGGGTTATTACAATTAATAAATTCGCTGAAGATTTATTGAAGATACGCAGGGAAGATGTTGTCCGTAAAAGTTATAAATCAATTTTGCGGCTGAATCATCTGGGCATTCTTGAAAGCTTTTTCATTGAGCTTGCCGACTCGGGAAAAAGTTCAATTCAGCGCCCATTGAAAATAACGGTTGATGGCGAAACGCTCTCTTTGCGAGTTAATTTTACTAAACTGGAAAACGATGATAAACAGCCTATCGGGATCGTGATTGTCTTTGATAACTTGACTGAGATTGAGAAAATCCAGCGAATGGCTGCATGGCGCGAGGTTGCCCGCCGGATAGCTCATGAGGTGAAAAATCCATTGACCCCGATACAGCTGTCGGCCCAGCGCCTGCGCAAAAGGTATTTGCATCTGATTGAAGGGGATATTTTTGATCAATGTACTCGAACCATTATTACTCAAGTCGATGAACTCAAACGCCTCGTCAGTGAGTTTTCCAGTTTTGCTCGAATGCCGGCTATTCGTAAAACCAGGAGTGATCTTGTCGAGATGGTGAACGAGGTGTTCTTTTTGTACAAGGAGGCTCACAAGAAAATAGCTTTTCAATTTACTTATGATGAAATGCCTTTGTTCATGTTTGATGTCGAGCAGCTGCGACGCGTGGTGGTTAACTTGCTCGACAATGCGGTTGCTGCCTGTGAGCAGAGTGACCACAGCGCCATTGAAATTTTGATCCGTAAAAACAGTGTTGATAAACTTATTTTTATTGAGGTTGCTGATAATGGGCCCGGTGTCAGTGATGCGGACAAGGTGAGGCTGTTTGAGCCCTATTTTTCAACCAAAAAAACGGGTACAGGGTTGGGGCTTGCCATTGCCAGTACCGTTGTATCTGATCACGCTGGTTACTTGAAAGTTATTGACAATCAACCATCAGGTGCTCGATTTGTGGTAGAGTTACCTTTAATCCAGGATATATAAAGTTGACGTTATGGAAAAGACAGTGACCGTTTTGATTGTTGATGACGAGGTTAGTATTGTCGAATCTTTGACTGGTATTGTAAGTGATGAGGGGTATGCGGCCTTGAGTGCTCACTCTGGTGAGGAAGCCTTAACTATTATTGAGCAGGAGCAGGTTGATATTGTGCTCATGGACATCTGGATGCCAGGCCTTGACGGTATAGAAACTCTTGAACGTATCAAGGAGTCTCATCCTCATCTGCCGGTAATTATGATATCGGGACATGGCAATATCGACACAGCTGTCCAGGCAACAAAACTCGGTGCCTTTGATTTTATAGAGAAACCACCAAGTTATGACAAGATCGTTTTATCGTTAAAAAACGCAATGCTGCTTTCCCAGCTTGAAAAGGAAAATGCAATACTGCGCCAGCAGACCTCCAGCGATCAGGAAATTACCGGCAGTTCGCCCAAAATATCAGAATTAAAGGCAGTTATTGAGCGAGTTGCCCCCACTGACGCCTGGGTGCTTATACTTGGTGAACACGGTACAGGCAAAGAGTTGGTGGCGCAATCACTACACCGGAAATCACAACGCTCTCAAAAACCGATGATCGAAGTCAACTGTGCAGCTATCCCGGAGGAGCTGATTGAAAGTGAGTTGTTTGGTCATGAGAAGGGGGCTTTTACAGGTGCGAATGCCTCAAAGAGGGGGACGTTCGACCTGGCAAACGGCAGTACCTTGTTTCTAGATGAGATTGCCGATATGAGCTTGAAAACCCAAGCGAAAATTTTACGGATTTTACAGGAACAAAAATTTGAGCGGGTAGGCGGTTCCAAGACAATATCAGTCGATGTACGTGTTTTGGCAGCAACAAATAAGAATCTGGCCGATGAGATTGCCAGTGGTAATTTTCGGGAAGATCTTTACTGGCGCTTAAATGTTGTGCCAATTAATACCCCTCCCCTGCGTGATAGGCTCGAAGATATAGAAGAACTTGTCGAAAATTTTGTTCGACTGTTTGCCCTGAAAGGTCTTCCTGAAAAAGTTTTTACCAAGCAGGCCATTAAGTTGATGAAGCAGCATGATTGGCCAGGCAATGTGCGTGAGTTGAGAAATTTCATTGAACGTGTGGTTATTATGTCACCGGAAAATGAGGTGAAGCCGGAGCTTATTTGTCAGATGCTGAGCATCTCCCTGGACGCTAAACAGCAGGTTGCAGCTGAGAGGACATATGTTACCAACAGACCCGGCGATTCATCTGTTGCTGAGACCTCCGATTTTATTGAACGGCTGAAGAAAAGTAGTTTTAAGGATGCCAAGAAGGAGTTTGAAAAGCTGTATTTTAATCTGGTTATAGAAGAAAACAGGGGTAACATCTCAAAAACCGCAGAGAAGATAGGGATGGAGCGAAGTCACCTGCACAAGAAATTGAAATCGTTTGAAACGGATTAATGATTAATGCCCACAGCAAGGGCTAACTGAATAGTATAAGAATTTCCATTTTTGCATGATAAGAAAATCCCCCTGAATCCCCCTATGACAGGGGGACTTATGGGGATTTTGTGAAGGTGAAAATTGCTCAGATCTGTTGCTGCTTAAGTAAAAATCTAAAGCCCGCCTGTAAGGCGCTTAGTTCATATCAATATTAAAATAGAGCAGAAGAACTTACATTATGAATGACTTTAAAGACCCTGAGGAATCAAATACCCATCTGCCTGATCAGAAAGAGCTTGAAAAAGAGATTGGCGACTATCTTACCCGGAAATATGGCCAAAAGGTTAAGATTATTTCGGCTGGTTTACTTCCTCACCCTGACACGGATGGGAATAAAGAAACAACTAAGAAGGCAACTGATCTCCCTTTTGATTTCAACCTGAAACCTGAGGAGCTGGTTGCGTTTCTTGATGAATATATAATTAGGCAGCGTAAGGCTAAAGACGTTTTAGCTACCAAAATATGCACTCATTTTAATAAAATTCGTTTTTCAGCAAAAAGAGAGCATCCCTTTCGAACACCTGTTGGTTCGATAAAAAATAATATTTTGCTTATCGGCCCCACCGGGGTTGGTAAAACGTACATGGTTAAGCTGATTGCTGATAAAATTGGCGTACCCTTTGTGAAGGGTGATGCTACAAAGTTTAGTGAGACAGGCTATGTTGGCGGCGATGTTGATGACCTAGTGCGTGATCTCGTGAGGCAGGCCGACGACGACATTGGTAAAGCCCAGTTTGGGATAGTTTATGTTGATGAGATTGATAAAATTGCCCGGGCCTCAAATCGGCAGGGTTTAGATGTTTCACGCAGTGGTGTTCAGCGGGCTCTGCTTAAATTAATGGAGGAGACTGAAGTTGATATGAAGGTTCCCCATGACATGATCTCACAGATCGAAGCGATGGAGCAGTTTCGCGCCTCCGGTAAACGAGAAAAAAAGACAATTAATACCAAGAATATCCTGTTCATAATGAGTGGGGCCTTTGATGGACTGGATGAGATTATTCATAATCGTCTCCACCAGAAAACCATTGGTTTTGAAGGAGAGTTTGCCAGCAGCAAAAAAAGCAAAGATATCTTAAAGAAGGTTGCCTCTGAGGATCTGATCTCCTTCGGTTTTGAAAGTGAATTTATTGGCAGGCTGCCAATTACTTCTGTTCTGGAGAGCCTGAGCAAAGATGATCTGGTGGCTATCATGAAAAATCCTAATTGCGCCATCATCAACTCAAAGAAACAGGATTTTGTGGTGTACGGGATTAAACTCATTTTTGAGGAGAGTGTTTATACGAGGATTGCAGAACTGGCTGTTGCCGAAAACACTGGGGCTCGTGGACTGGTTAGCGTTGTTGAATCAATTTTGCTGCCCTTTGAAAAGGCACTGCCGTCAACCGATATTCAATATTTTGTTGTCGATGAGTCAGTCGTTGCTGATCCTGAGGGGCAGTTGCAGAAAATTGTTGATCATCAGGGTGAACGGCTCCGGCACCAAAAAAAATACAGCCGGTTGTTTGAAAAAGAAAAGAAAAGAGTTGTTAGGTTTCTGAAAGATAAAAAGAGTGATTTTTTTAAGAGATTCAATATACCTTTTAGCGCTGAACGAAGGGCCTTGATTGCTCAGCATATTATTGAAGAAAACTCCGAGCCTGACCAGGTTTGTGAATATTTTGTCTCTCTGATTAACCATGTCAGGGGCTGGCAGGAGATTTTATCTAAACACTGCCAACTTCACATTGTCTTTGATGATAGGGCTGTTGACTACATGCTGGATCAGAAACCATGCCAGCCAGCGACCATAGATTCACTCTGCGAGAGTATTTTGAGCTCAATTGAGTACGGTGCAAAACTGCTCGTGCAGAAGAAGCATGCTCAGACAATAGTTGTGAGCGAGGATGGTGTTCGCGATCCACAGAAGTTTATTAATGAACTTGTTGAAACGAGTTTTAAGCTGTAAAATAAAAATCTCTATTTTTGAACTTTGATACGTTTTTTCTGTTTTTGACTACATAACTATAGAGAATGAACTGCAACCCTTTATAAGGACACACTATGATTTTTCCTGATTACCGCCCCCGGCGTCTTCGACAAAACGAGTTGTTTCGATCAATGGTCCGTGAAACCAGGCTTTCACCCTCCCAATTTATCTATCCCCTTTTTGTGCAACCAGGTAAGGGAGTTAAAAAGGAGATTTCGTCAATGCCTGGTGTCTTTCGTCAGTCTGTTGATCAACTGGCGGCTGAGGCTAAAGATTGTCTGGAGGCGGGCGTTAAAAGTGTGCTCCTTTTTGGCTTGCCGGCCTCCAAAGATGCTGTCGGAACAGGAGCCCACATTAAAGATGGGATTGTGCAGCAGGCTATACGAGAGTTAAAGAAAAAAGCGCCAGAGCTTATGGTTGTCACAGATGTCTGCTTATGTGAGTACACAGACCACGGGCATTGTGGAGTGATTATTAATGGTGATGTCGATAATGACGCTACACTTGAGATTCTCAGCAAAACAGCGTTGTCTCACGCCGAGGCCGGTGCGGATATGGTTGCCCCGTCAGATATGATGGATGGCCGAGTTGCTGAGATCCGAGCAACGCTTGATGAGAATAATTTCAGCAATATTCCTATTATGTCCTATGCCGTAAAATACGCATCGTCGTTTTACGGCCCATTCCGAGAGGCAGCAGATGGGGCGCCGCAATTTGGAGATAGACGCGGCTATCAAATGGATCCGGCAAACGTTCGAGAGGCATACCGTGAGGCGGCACTTGACGTGGAGGAGGGCGCTGATATCATAATGGTTAAGCCGGCAGTTGCCTATCTTGATATTATTTCAAAAATGCATGATGAGTTCGATCACCCGATTGCCGCCTATCATGTGAGTGGTGAATATGCCATGATAAAAGCCGCAGCTGCCAACGGCTGGATTGATGGTGATAAGGTGCTGATGGAGACCTTGCTAAGTATTCATCGGGCTGGCGCTGATATCATTATTACCTATGGTGCAAAAGATGCGGCCCGGATGTTGAGAAAATAGCGTTCAGCCTCCTTTGTTCTTTAGGATTACCGAGTCGCCAATTGTGATGTTTGTATCGCCATTGGCGATTTCTTTTAGGTGATCCGCCACAACATTGCACTTTACGGTTAGAAGGACAGGATGTTCTCATTGTTGCTTTAAGAGGTAATCGGTGCGAACGTTGGATAATGATGAAAAAATGGTGTTACGAAAGGACGGATTTTGTTTGTATAGGCTGTCTAGCAGTGACCGAATCTCTTCACGTTTTGATTTTTCGGACATTGGGCATGGATTTTTGACTGGTACAATGTTGGCGATAGTGGCGAGATTGTAGACCTGGGCCTTGGTTAGATAGGACATTGGGCGGATTATTTTGAGACTGTTATTGAAAAGCATCTGCTTGGGGAGCATTGTGCTGATATTCCCGCCATAAAGCATGTTGAGGAAAAACGTTTCAATAATATCATCCTTATGGTGACCAAGAACAATGGCGCTGTAGCCCTGATCTTTAGCCATGTCAAAAAGGTGATTTCGTCTAAGGCGGGCACAGTTGAAACAGGCATTGTCAGGGGCGCTGGTGTAGGAGTCGATGCCATAGGATGTTTTGGCGATCGTAAATGGTAGATTGAGGTGCTTGAGTTGCTCTTCAACTGCTTGATGGGCATTCTTCTCAAAACCAAGATCAAGGTGTACTGTCTGAATTTCGTAATGGATTGGTGCCTTGCGCCGCCAGATATCGAGAAGCCACGAAACGACCAGGCTGTCGACGCCACCGGATACGCCGATTAAGAGGCGATCGCCCTCGCTCAGCATGGTGTAGTCATGCATAGCCTTGCCAACGAGTTTATTAATGTCTTTTGGCAGGTGTGATGGCATGCTGGGCCGATTTATATCAATATATTAATCGAGTTTTGGTTTGAAAAGGTATTTGCAGTCTCCAAACGTGGCAAATATGCCTTCACGGGCGAGCTCTTCAGCAGTGACCCATTGGAGTTTACGTTTGAAGATACTTTTAAAGGACAGCAGATTATCGGTTAATGATTTTTGGGTTTCGTCATAAACCCCGGAACACAGCGTCTGGCCGTTGCCGGCATGCATAAGTCGGTAATCAAATGAGACCGAGGCGGGGTGTTGAACGGAATATTTGCCACCATCACGGTCAATGTAGCGGTTCATGTTAATTGTCATGACGGCATCCGCACCTAAATTTTTGGCAATGGAAAGTGCCTGAGCAGTCCGGTTGGCGGTATAACTGACATCAAATGAGTCGACCTTTTCATCGTTAAGGATTGTAATGTTGTTGTAATCAGTAAAATAATCATAGACTATTTCGGTGAGCACCTCGACGCCGCGTTCCTGTTTTTTCAGCTGACTATAAGAGAATGAATCTGATTTTTCCGCAACAGAAACAACTGGTAGTATTGCGATAGTAGAAATCTGTCTATCTATTTGCTGAATCTCTGTGGTGTCGGTATCTTTTGCAACACAGGCAGTGAGAATACATAAGCTGAGCAGGATGGATGAACGTAACTGTTTCAATGGTTTCACCTGGGTTGGTAGTAAAATTATAGAGTTCCTTTTGAGGATAGGGCGCCCTTCACACGGGTATCGATGGTGGTTGCAATGTCGAGTGCCTTGGCCACGGCCTTAAAAGTTGCCTCAATAATATGGTGGCTGTTTTCACCGCGAATCATATCAATATGGAGAGTCATGCCGGCGTGCAGACTAAAGGCCCTCAGGAACTCTTTGACAAGTTCGGTGTCAAAAGTGCCAACTTTAGGTTCAGGAATTGTCACCTCGTAGTGCAGGTGAGGGCGGTTTGATAGATCCATTGTCGCTCTGACTAATGCTTCATCCATTGGTACGGAGAACTCACCATAGCGTTTTATGGAGTTGTACTCATTAAGAGAGTTTTTAACCGCCTGACCTAAACAGATACCTAAATCTTCTACGGTATGATGGTCGTCAACCGCTGTGTCACCAGAGGCTTTAACGGTGAGATCAAAAAAGCCATGCACGGCAAATAAGGTAAGCATATGGTCCATGAAAGGAACACCGGTCGCGATGTCGGCTTTACCTGAACCATCTATTGAAAGAGTGAGGTCGATGTCAGTCTCTTTGGTGGTTCGTTTAATGGTGCTTTTACGTTGAGATGCAGCTGGCATTTGGTCTCCTTGGTTAGCGCATATTCGTAATAAAAAGAGGTGCGAACTCAGTCGGGCTATGTGTCTTATAAAATATACTGGGCAAGTAGTGCATATAAAATATAACAGTGAGGCAATCAAAGAATCAACTTGATTATTAAAAAAAGGATTAATAGAACCGTATAATCTTTTTGAAAGAAAAAAACAGGTTTTTATGTTGACATTGTACCCTTATGTGGGTATATAATCTTCGTTTCTGCGATGAGAATTGCTTGTTTGAAGAATGCGGGAATAACTCAGTGGTAGAGTGCAACCTTGCCAAGGTTGAAGTCGCGAGTTCAAATCTCGTTTCCCGCTCCATATTTAAAAGGTTCGAATACACTTCGAACCTTTTTTTCATTGAATTAAATTCTTTGCCCGGCTCAGTTTCTGTTAACGGCAAGGCGTAAAAATTATAGAAAAGGCGTGCACCATGAAAACTTATTTGACCCCGGTCAATGAAATCGAAAAAAAATGGTTTATAGTTGACGCTCAAGGGAAAGTACTTGGCCGTTTAGCCTCTGAGATTGCGACAATACTCAGGGGTAAAAATAAACCTACATATTCAACATTTATGGACAATGGCGACTATGTTGTTGTTGTTAATGCCGAGAAGGTTAAACTTACCGGTAATAAAATGAAGGATAAGAAATATTATCGTCACAGCGGATATATGGGTGGCTTAACCGAAACAACGGCTAGTGAGTTGCTGGAAAAGAAACCAACAGATATGCTTACTTTTGCTGTCAAAGGAATGTTGCCTAAGAACTCTCTTGGCAGACAGCAATTGAAGAAGCTTAAGGTGTATGCTGGTGTAGAGCATCCACATGAAGCGCAACAACCCGAAACCTTAGCATTATAATAGATACGGAGAAAATACCGATGGCAGATACTAATTTCTATGCAACCGGAAAACGCAAAACAGCTGTGGCGCGTGTTTGGCTGAAGCCGGGTTCAGGTGATGTTAAAGTAAATAAGTTGGATGCTGAAGTCTATTTTGGCAACATTGGTGATACCAAACAGAAGGTTGATTCTCCTTTTGTTATTACTGATACCCTTGAGAAATATGATGTTATGGCAACGCTTAAAGGTGGCGGCAAATCTGCTCAGGCAGATGCACTGCGTCATGGAATTTCCAGAGCACTTTTAGAAGTTGATGCTGAGTTTAGAGGTTCACTGAAAAAAGCCGGTTTCTTAACACGTGATTCACGCGTTAAAGAGAGAAAAAAATATGGCAAGAAGGGTGCTCGCGCCAGCTTTCAGTTTTCGAAACGTTAAAAAACAGATTTTTACTTGGTATGTATCAACAGGGAAGAGCATTTATGCTCTTCCCTGTTTTTGTTTCTGCAAATGACTGGAATGCAAATGGCGATTCGATGCATCAACTGCAAGGGGCAGCAGCTCAAGGCTTAACGCTTTCAGTCACTACTATTGTGAGGATAAAAAAATGACACGTGTTGGTATTATAGGTGCGTCTGGGTATACAGGTGTTGAGCTTGCCCGCTTACTTTCCAGGCACGGGAACGTTGAACTGACTGTGGCTACATCCCGTCAGTATGCCGGTAAAAAGCTTTCTGACGTCTACCCCAGTCTGGCGGGCTGTACTGATTTAATTTGTGAAAATAGTACAGGTGCCGATCTTGCTGCTAAAGCAGATGTTTTTTTTACTGCTGTTCCGCATCAGACTGCTATGAATATTATTCCGGGGCTGCTTGAAGCAGGGAAAAAAGTTGTCGATTTGAGCGCCGACTTCAGGCTTCACGATAGCCAGGTTTATGAGCAATGGTATCAGGTACATTGCGCAGTTGAGTATCTGGCCGAAGCTGTCTATGGCTTGCCCGAAATTCATCGACATGCGATTCCGGGTTCACGACTTATTGCCAATCCTGGTTGTTATCCTACCAGTACGATTTTGGGATTAGCGCCTCTTCTGAAAAATAAGCTTGTTGATGTGAAGACCATTATTGTTGACTCAAAGTCAGGGACTTCTGGCGCTGGGAGGAGTGCTCAAGTAGGAACATTGTACTGTGAAGTTACAGACGGTTTTCGTGCCTATAAGGTTGCCTCTCATAGGCATACCCCTGAAATTGAACAGGAGTTGAGCGAGTTAGCTGGCCAGGAGATTGTAATCTCCTTCACACCCCATTTGGTGCCCATGTCTCGAGGCATTCTCACCACAATTTATGCCACAGTGACCAGTGACCTTACAAACGAGAAACTGCAGGCGTTGTACACTGATTTCTACGCAGGTGAACGGTTTGTCCGTATCTGTCCGCGAGGAAGTTTTCCTGCCACGCAATATGTCCGGGGAAGTAATTTCTGTGATATCGCTCCTACCTATGACCCTCGTACTGGTCGGGTAATTATCGTTTCCGCCATAGATAATTTAGTTAAAGGCGCTGCCGGTCAAGCCGTGCAGAACATGAATATTATGTGTGGATTTGATGAGGCTTCCGGTCTTGAGGCTGTTCCTCTCTTTCCATAAAGAGGCCTAAGTTGTCTGTGCGATGTCTTAAGCTCATTATTGCCTTTGATGGGAGTTCTTATTGCGGCTGGCAGCGACAACTTACTGATTCCACCATTCAGAGCGTCATTGAAGGGTGCCTCAAGACTATGACCCAGGAGTCGATAACTCTTCACGGAGCAGGGCGCACAGATGCCGGAGTTCATGCCCTCGGTATGGCTGCGAGTTTTTCTACGCATTCTGCAATTGCCAGCCATGGATTGTTAAAAGGCTTAAATAGACTTTTGCCAAGGGATATTCGAATTCTTGCTGTAACTGAAGAGAGGGATGATTTTCACGCACGGTTCAGCTGTGTCGGCAAGGAGTACTGCTATAAATTTAGCTGCGCATCGATAATGTATCCAGGCGATCGGCTTTATATGGCCCATTTCCCCGGTGATTTTGACCAGAATATAGCGCAGCAGTGTCTTGATTTGCTGGTTGGAGAGCATGATTTTTTAAGTTTTGAGGCGGTCGGATCTCGAGATCGAAGTTTTGATGGTGGTCGAGGGGCAGTTCGAACTATTTTTCGGGCAGAGATTAAATGTGATCCCGCCCATGAGAGCCACTATGCTATCACAATTGCTGGCGATGGTTTTCTCCGCCATATGGTCCGTAATATTGTCGGCACAGTTATTAGAACAGCCCAGGGTAAACGCACGGTCAATGAATTTGCAGCGGTTTTTGCCTCAAAAGATAGATCTTGTGCTGATGCAACCGCTCCGGCGCACGGGTTGATTTTAACTGAAGTATTTTATTAATTGTTTTCTTTAAAACTTTGGATTAAGTAACTCATAATTTATAGATTTATTCTTAACTGTTAATTTCGGCGGCTGGCCGGCTTGGGAGATATACAAAAATGGCGACACAAATAGAAGTTGCTGAGCGTATGCGTCAGATTAAACCTTCACCGACATTAGCTGTCAATGCGAAGGCAAAGGCACTGAGGGCTGCCGGTTCCGATGTTTTGAATTTCAGTGTTGGTGAGCCTGACTTTGAAACACCTGAACATGTGTGCCTGGCAGCTAAAAAAGCAATTGACGAAGGTTTTACGCGCTATACAGCGGTACCTGGTATTATTGAACTGCGCGAAGCAATTTGTCACCGTTTTGCTGAAGACAAGGGCTGGCAGTATGAGCCTGATCAGATTCAGGTTTGCTGCGGTGGCAAGCATGGCCTCTACAACATGGGACAGGCCTTGTTCGGGCCGGGTGATGAAGTTATAATCCCAACGCCATATTGGGTATCGTATCCGCCAATAATCGAATTGGCAGGTGCCAAGCCTGTTTACCTTCAGTTAAGCGAAGAACATAATTTTGACATCCGCAAAGAAGAGCTGGATAAATGCGTCAGTAGCAAAACCAAGGGTATTATACTTAACAGCCCCTCCAACCCTACTGGAGCTATTTTTTCAAGAGCTGGTCTGGCACTCGTGGCTGAATATGCGCTTAAACACAATTTAGTCGTGATCTCTGATGATATTTATGACACAATTGTTTATTCGGAAGGTAAACTTCCGCATATTCTGGATATTTCTCCTGAACTGAAGGATCAGATAATTATTCTTAATGGCGTGAGTAAATCCTTTGCTATGACCGGCTGGCGCATTGGTTACTCCGCTGGGCCAAAGCATGTTATTGCGGCAATGAACAAAATTCAAAGTCAGAGCACTTCCAATCCAAGCTCTATCTCTCAAAAGGCGGCTCTGGCTGCTGTTTCAGGTGACCAGGGTTTCCCGGTCAGGATGAAGGAGTCATTTGAGCCACGGCTCAGATATGTTCTTGATGAGTTGCAGTCTATCGAGGGGGTCAGCTGTGTAAAGCCAAACGGGGCCTTTTATGTCTTCCCCAATTTCTCACATTATTTTGGCAGAAAATATGGTGACACTACCATTGGCAACTCTGTCGATATGTCTGATTATTTGCTCGACGAAGCCCTGATTGCTTCTGTGCCGGGGGCAGCGTTTGGTGCCGATGATTTTGTGCGGTTTTCTTTTGCAACCTCAATGGATGTTTTGGAAAAGGGTATGATCCGGCTCAAGGAAGCCCTGGCAAAATTGTCATAAAAAAGTTAGTTGTTATGAGAATGGGGTATGAATGGTTTTTACGACATTCGTACCCCTTTTTTTGATTATACGGAGATTAAGTCGTGTTATGATTTTGTTGTGAAATCCTGCTCGCAGAGTGCCCATATCCAACTGTCTAGTTTCTTTTCTTTCGATAGCGCCCTGCTGCCGCTATCAGAAAAACACTGGTATACCCATTCCTGGTTTTCGTTTGTAATCACCTTGATCAGGCCAAGTTTTGGATGCCTGAACCACCCCGGCATAATTTGTCCATCCATTTTACTAATCTCCTCCACGCCTTTATCTTGTCGATCGGACATAATTAATTAACTAACTATAATAGTTAATTAAAATAATTGATCTCTGTAAAGATAAAAATGAAAATAGTTGAACGTAGTCTGTTAAAGGGTCAACGAATTGCGTTGACGTCTCGATGATACCCGGCCAATTATCCAACCAATAATAAACACCCCACCGCCAGCGAGAAACCAGTAAAGAGCCTGCTTGTTGGCTAGATTTGTGTTCTCCCCTTCAAGAGAGGCAACCTTTGCAAGCAGTGCAGCATTATTTTTTGCAAGGAAATCACGTTCATTGGCAGTTTTGATTGTAGTCTCCGACTGACTTACTAAGGATTCATACTCTTTAGTGATTTCATCAAGTTGTTTTTGCAGGGAGATTAAGTCCGAGTTCTCAGTTTTTTTGATTAAGGAATACCTGTTTTCGACCTCGTTGATTTTTTGTTCTTTACTGGCCAATTGCTCAGCTAATTGTTTTGTTTTATTTTCGAGGTTTTCTTTATCTTTGCTAATTTTTTCAACCTGCTGAGTTAATTTGTCTACCAGAAATGCTTTTGGCGGCTTGGCAGTCGTGTATTGGGTTGGGAGCCAGCCGACAAGACCTTCCTTGGTTTCAACTTTAATGAAGTTTTCCTGTTCGTCAAGAAGTGTGAAAGAGTCTCCTGTTTTGAGCGATTTCAACGAAGCAAAAGAGTTGTCTGGGCCTTCACGTAATGAAACAACAAGAACATCAACAACGTAACGAATCTCTGCCTGTGATAGTGTCGTAATCAGTAAGGAAAGCAAGCCGGCTGTCAATATAGATACTAAACGTAACTTGATTGGGTTTTTCATTTTTATTTCCTTTATGAGCATGTTTTTTTTATATGGCCTAACAGCCCAAGATTAGTCAAGTATTTTTATGGCAAAGGGTGATGCTGGATAAAAAAATAGATCAGATAGTCTCGTGGCTGAGAATTTTAATGAGTTCGTCGGACGAAATTTTGTTTGAAAGTTCTGTCCCTTTGAGAAGGTTTTCTGCCAGTTCTCTTTTGTGCTGATGGAGTTCAACAATCTTTTCTTCGATAGTGTTTTGTGTAATTAAACGATAAATTGTGACCGGAAGTTTCTGCCCTATTCGATGAACTCGGTCAGAGGCCTGGTCTTCTACGGCTGGATTCCACCATGGGTCCATGTGGATTACATAATTTGCCGCGGTCAGGTTAAGGCCTAAGCCACCAGCTCTGAGGCTGATCAGGAAGACATCGCCTTCTCCAGCCTGGAAGGCCTTTACACAAACTCTGCGCTGAGCTGTCGAGGTGCTCCCATCTAAATATTGATAGTGTATATTGCGTGACTCTATATATTTTCTGAGGATTTTTAAGTGGTCGACAAATTGGCTGAAAACAAGAACCTTGTGACCACCGGATAATAAGTCGGTGAGTATCGAGTCAAATACTGTGAGTTTGGAGCTATTGAGTTTCAGTTCAGGCGCTATGAGATTTGGATTGCAGCACAAGCGCCGGAGTTTCATGATTTCGGCAAGGATTTTAATATGCCGATGACCGTTTGGGGACGTGTCGTTGGTCAAGTTTTCAACGGCCTCCCTCCTGTACGATTCATATAAGGTTTTCTCTTCCTCTGAAAGTTGTACCTGTAGGTTCACCTCGGTTCGAGATGGAAGTTCCTCAAGCACTTGAGTTTTCAGCCTGCGTAAAATGAAAGGTGAGACAATTTTCTTGAGTTGTTTTTGGGCATGTAGATCTGAGTTTTTTTCTATGGGCCCGGCAAAACGTTTGTTGAACTGTGATATGGAACCTAAAAGCCCTGGGTTTATAAAACGAAAAATGCTCCAGAGTTCACCGAGATTGTTTTCTAGTGGAGTGCCTGAGGTTACAACTCGATGTTTTCCATTTAAACTTAAAGCCGCTTTAAACCGTTTCGTGGTCATGTTTTTAATTGCTTGCGCCTCGTCGAGTGCGATAACCTGCCACTGGACCTCACTTAAAAGCTCTTGTTCCTGCTGAAGCAGTCCGTAGCTGGTGATGAGCACATCGTAGCTTTTAAGTTTGCGTACAGTTTTCTCGCGACCGAAAGACGGTAGGGTTACTGTGTTGAGTGTGGGTGTGAATTTTGACGCCTCATCAATCCAGTTAAAACAGACAGAGGTTGGTGCGATAACCAGGCAAGGACCATTGGGGGCCTGATCAAGGATAAACGATAAAGCCTGGATGGTTTTTCCCAGGCCCATCTCATCGGCAAGGCAAGCTCCAAAGCCAAGATAGGCGAGTTTTGACAACCATTCAAAACCAGTTTTTTGATACGTGCGCAGAGTGGTGTTAATTGTTGATGGCAGTTGAGCAATAGTATCGTTGCACTCGGCTATCTTTGATTTTAAGTCGTGCCAGTGATTGTCGGCAATAAGTGTGTCTTCCGGGAAGTCTGAGTTGTGCAGCAGCATAGCTGCAACTGGTGAGAATCGTAAGGTGTCATTATCGTTCCAGGCAATGGAGCTTATTTTTTGCAAATGTGATTTTAGCTCGGACGACAGCGCGATGTAGTTGTTTTCCGACAGGGGGATAAAGTTCGATTTGCTTTGCCTAATCCGGGCCAAAAGGTCGTTGAGGCTCAAGACGGTGTCCTCATCAATGGTCAAATCACCAGAGATTTCAAACCAATTTCGGCGCTTGTTGATCTTAAGCATGAGCTGGTTGGCATGTACGGATTGAATAATTTTTAAACGTTTGCCTTTAGGCCATTCAACGACAATTTTATCGGTCAGCAGTTCCAGTTCTTCCAAAAGTTGTAAGCAATCAGTCAAGCTCTGCAGGCTCCATTCCCACTCTCCGACTTCATTATCCTGAAGAGACGGACAGGATTGCTCCACCAGGAGAGCATTTTTCTCTTCCAGTTTAAGATTGCGAATTATCTGTATGGTTTTTCCGTCTAATTTCGAGATAATTACCTGAGCCCCATCTCCAGGTTTAAAATATCGGTTGCCATCTGTGTAAGGTTTACAGAGGAGTGAAACATTGAAGCCGGCGCCGGAAGGGGAGAGTTGGCAGTAGATGCGTTGATCAGCTTCAATGCTTTCCAATGAAAGACTGGCGGCATCGAAATTGGTATGGATATTACAGTGGTTGGCGAGACTGCCAAGGACCTGCAGGAAGGAGTTTTTTTCGTTGGCAGGGGCGTGTAAGCCGAAGGAGCCAACGATTTCAGATATTTTTCGGATTTCAGGTGTAATCGAGTAAATACCGAGGCGGTTACGGGTTTCAAAGTGCGTTACAACTCTTTGATTCTCTTCGGGGAACGGTAGGAAAAATATGTTTATGAAGTCGCGATCCTGCTGAATGTGAAGATCCGGCTGGCGCTTGATGACTTCAACTTGCACGGGGTACGGAGCCAGGTGATAGGCTAATGGGTGGTCAATAAGGGCGATAAGCGCCTGCTCAAGATCAAAGGAGTAGGTGAGGCCATGTTTCGAGTCTTTAACGTGTTTGAGTGTTGCACAAATCTGTTTGTCCTGATCCGTTAGAAAGGTTGTTTCATGGAGTACTGACAGTTTGTGAAGGGCGATACTTCTGCCTACACTCCATTGACCATCAAGATTGATTTTCTGAAGTTTTGGTATGATCTCAGTAATTTGATCGGAGTTTGTTCGTAAATACCAGACTAAGCGTGTCTGCTTGACCGGCAAGGATCGGTTATGGGTTAAAGATAATTTTTGCAGGTTTTTAAGCGCTCTTTTCCACGGAAGTTCGTAGGAAATCGAGTCTACCAGGGGTTGGCCTTTGTGGGTTGCGTTGAAATCGCTCAAGAAGTTTTTGTATTGCGGTTCTCTGGTTGTGCGGTAAAGAATTTCAGCAAATTCACGGGCAATCCACTTAAAACCAGATTTTTGGGCGGCCTCGAAGAAGTTGGCGGCCTTAATTTGTAATGCCGGAGAGAGCCGACTTTCAATCCAAAATGACCCTAGGGCGGTGACCAGGCAGTCAATGCTGGTTGGATCAGTAAAGGCATCACTGAACACAGTGAAATGTTCGGATGGGCTTTCCTGTAGATCCGCAATCTGATATATGGTGTCATACGTATGTCTAAAATTATTACCCGGTTGTAAATGGTCTAATGAAATCTGTAGTTCTCGAAGAAAGTTTAAGCGAAACTCCTTTGCATCGTGCAGGTGGGCAAAACAGTAGATAACTCCTTCAAAACCGGTGAAATAGGCCTGCTGGTTGTTGTTTGCCGTCTTTAGGGCAGCAATATCTGTTTCAAATGAAGTGCGTGCGCCATTTATGTCTCCCTGAATAAATTTGATCCAGCCATCAAGACCAAAGGCTTGTCCGTGTTCTGCGATATCTGCAAGAAATTTACTGGCATCATCAGACTCACCCTGAAACAATAACGCCGAGATATAAAGATAGGAAAAAGAGCTGTGGCGTGAAATAGGAGCCGGGGCGCCAGTAGGCGAAGGGGTTTTCAGGTAGGCAAGGACATCGTGAATTGGTTTAAGTTGATTAATGGCATCTTTAAGTATTTCGTTGAGGGCAAGAAGCTGGACGTGATCCGGCAGTGTTGCAAACCAAGTATCAGAAAAGGGATTATTGCAAATGGCCGCAATGGGATGTTCCTCTGAAGGATTTTTTTGATAATAGCCTATGAGATGTTTGTGGAATGAGTCGATGTCGCTGTTGTAGAGATCGATTCGGAGCTCACGGGATATTGAATCAGGAGAAGAGCTCTTGATTGGTTCGTTGGTAATCGTATCAATAAACTCTTGTTTTACAGCTGCCGACAGAGCCTTGAAGAAGTTTTCGTGCACTGCTTCTCTACAGATAATCTCAACCATACTGGTGTTGCATTCGTGCTTACTGTTCAGAAGCTCAGTCGATATGAGTAACTCAATTGATTTATGAATTTCACGGGAAAAATTCTGGCGATTAACGCCGGTATCAATTGAGCAGCGGTACAAACAGCGGAGCAACGATGAGACAGTTGTTGGCTCACTGATAATGGCGCTTAACTGCATAACCACTTTGGCAAAGCGCGTCAGAGCCTGATATTTGGCGTAAAGTAGCTGCTGTTTGGGCGAGAAATTTTTACAATTAGTCATTAATGGCTACTCGTGTTAACACCCTTCGTTATAACATCGGTGAAAAAGTGTCGTTGTAATGCACAGTCCAAAGAGGCATAAAATTGATTTTGAACTAAAAAGGTCTTATCCTCCCAGCGATGCTGGGTGAGGTTCAAAGGGCAAGAGCTCACTATACCGAATAAACGTAAGATCATAAAGGATTAATCGATGGAAGCACTGTTTCTTGGTGTTGGTGAAGCCTGTGACCCTGTTGAACCCAATACCTCAATTCTGGTTTTTGATTCAAAGAGAAGGGCTGGGCTTCTTTTGGATTGCGGTTTTACGACTGCACATCAATATTTTGGCCAATGTTCTGATCCTGAAGAGTTACAAGGGATATGGATCTCGCATTTTCATGGTGATCATATTTTTGGCTTGCCTTTACTGCTGTTGCAAATGAATGCGATGAAAAGGGCGGGGGAGGTACATATTTATGGCCCGCAGGGAGTAACTGCCAAGTTTGATGCGATTATGGAAATGGCATATCCTCTATGTCGAAAAAAATTTTCGTTTGACGTGGAGTGCGTTGAAATGTGTTCAGGAGACCTCGCATCAATTGGTGAGTTTGAACTCTCTGCCGCACTTGTTGATCATTCTCAGCCAGCTATGGCAGTGCGGGTTAGTTGTCAGGGGAAGGCGCTTTTTTACAGCGGGGATGGGCGTCCCACCGCATCGTCTGTGGCATTGGCTCAGGATTGTGATTTAGTTGTCCATGAGTGTTATTCATTTGAAGATAGTATTCCAGGCCACTGCAGTAGTGCTCATGTTGTCGATTTTGCCCGTGCTGTAAAATGTAAGCGTCTGGCAGTCGTTCATGTGAATGTTTTGGAGAGAAGAAGTAATCTTGCCAAGATTAAAGATAGATTGAACCAGGCCGCCGGGGATAGAGAATGGTTTGTACCGCAAGCAAATGACCGATTATGCTTTTAATAATTGATTGTGCGCGCATCTGTTTATAAAGTTGGCTATCCGGGTTTTCGTGTTGTTAGGTGATTGTGTAAGTGAAAAGTTGACTGAACTTCGTTTTGGATGAAAAGGGACACTTCCCATATTTCTTCACTCCTGTTCTGTTTCAAGTTACCTTCCCCACATGCCAAGAATCGCCCGCATCATAGCCCCTGGGAATCCCCATCACATCACCCTGCGTGGCAATAACCGTTCGGTGGTCTTTTTTGACGATGAAAACTGACATAAAATGACGCCATCCGCAAAGTTACGCTTAGCAAGGAGAGCTTTATCGATACCATAGAAAATGAACTGAACCGTAAGATCAGGGTGAAAAAAGCAGGGCGACCAAGTCGGGGTGCGGAGTGCAACAACAAATATGGGAAGTGTCCCTCTTAGTTTCCATCAGAGCCAGAAAAGAAGAAATTGAAAATTCGCGTATACAGTGCGTCAAGGCCGGCAGCGAATCGAGAATTGGAAAAATTATTCGATAAACTTAATGAGGCAAAGGTGATTTATCCTGGTACGGATCTACTTCTTGTTTATGAGCTTGCCGGCAGGCCCGCCGGATAGATATTTGCAAAAAAAATCTGTTTATGGTGCCACCGGCCATTCCCGCAGATCAAGAGTTCTGATGTTAGGAGAGCCAAAATATTTCTGACTGTTAAAGCATCCAGCTGTAAATCGGATGAGTATGGAAGAAGGGTTTCAGTAAAAAAAATACAAAAAAAAAATCAATATCTTTGACAAGCTTTGCCTGAACTCATAGAATAAGAAAATGGCGCTGAAGAGTTGGCCTCAGTGCCATTAGTTTTATAGCTTGCACTCATTGTTACTTTTATTACTGTTTTGTGAAATTTTATAAACAGCAAAGCCTACACAACTTCACGATAAAAAGTATTTATATGGCTGATCGTAATACGACCAAAAAAATTCTAATAGTTGACGATGAAGAACCTATTCGCGAGCTCATCTCACAGATTATCATGGCAGATGGATATGATACCCAAACGGCTTCGGGAGTTGATGAAGCTTTGGAGCTTCTTGGTAAGGAAGAATATTCCCTTATAATATCTGATATCAATATGCCTAATAAAACAGGGATCGATCTCCTGCGTGAAGTTTTTCTAGTGGATAGAAACATTGCAGTTCTAATGGCCACTGCTGTTGATGACCGGAAAGTGGCTGTCAACACTCTGGAACTCGGGGCATACGGCTATATTATTAAGCCGTTTGAGCGCAATGAACTATTGATTAATATCTCAAATGCCTTGCGCAGGCGCGAGCTTGAGATAGAGAACCATCTCTACAGTGATGGGCTTGAGGCGCTGGTCTATGAGCGCACCAAGAAGTTACAGCTTGCAGATGTCGAAATTCGTAACTCCCGCGAAGAGACAATTATTCGTTTGGCTAAGGCTGCTGAGTTTCGTGATAATGAGACGGCACAGCACACGATCCGAATGGGCCATTACTGTGAGGTTCTTGCCAGAAAGTCAGGCCTTAATGCCGTTTTTTGTGAGCAAATACGAATTGCCAGTCCATTGCATGATGTTGGCAAAATAGGAATCCCCGATACGATATTGCTTAAGCCGGGAGCATTAACAAAAGAAGAGTTTGATACAATAAAAACACATTCAGAAATTGGTTATCGCATATTAAAAGGATCGACCTCAGAACTACTTAACCTGGGGGCCTCAATAGCGCGAACCCATCATGAAAAGGTTGGTGGTGGAGGGTATCCACTTGGATTAGTTGGTGATACTATACCTATTGAAGGTCGCATTTCTGCTATCTGTGATGTGTTTGATGCACTTACCTCCGATCGTGTTTATAAGGCGGCAATGTCAACTGAGAAAGCAACTGAAATTCTTCGTGAGGGTAGGGGGACTCATTTTGATGCGACACTGTTGGATCGCTTTCTGGACAGTCTCGACGAGATTTTAGTTCTAAAGGTAAAATTTTCCGATAATTGAAAATCCCCGTCCGTATTATTTCCACTTTCTTATTTTTATACCATTTCCTCGGCCAGCAATACCATTACTTTTAGTACCTGGTTTTTTTGTCAGTGTTGTCTTCTGGTTTTCCTTGCGAGCAGCACTCTTTTCAACCGTCAATTTTTTGCCAGTAAATGGATCTCTTTCGGTCCAATACATAAGCGTTGAATATGTTGAAGGAGTAGGTGTGAAAATCTGGACTTGCTCTGGCGAACAGTTCAGCTCTTTGAAGCAAAAACTCTTGAGTTTAGTCATGTCCTCCAGTGTACTTCCAGGGTGTGCTGCTATAAAATAATACGTAAGAAACTGCTTTTTGCCGGCACCAGACGATAACTGATCAAATTTTTTCTTGAACTTCAGTAGTTCTGAAGAGCCAGGTTTACCCATAACGGCCAGAATTTTGTCAACTGTATGCTCTGGTGCAATTTTCATTTGGCCGGAGGTATGGTGCCGGACGATCTGCGAGAGGCACTGATCTCCACTGGAGTCGGAAGAAAGAAGGTCATAGCGGATGCCGGAGGCAACAAAAACATTTTTAATGTTGGGCAAGGTCATTATGGAGTCGAGAAGTTTAGAGTAGGGTTTATGGTTTGCTTTAAGGTTTTTACAGATCTGCGGGTACAGGCATCGTTTGTTTTTACACGCACCAATCGTAAGCTTTTGTTTGCATTCATAACCGTACATGTTTGCTGTGGGTCCACCAACGTCTGAGATATTTCCTTTGAACTCTGGATGTGCGGAAAGTTTTTTGGCCTCATTGATGATAGACTCACTGGAACGGCTGATAACTGTTCTGCCCTGATGGACGGCAATAGCACAAAAATTACACTCACCATAGCAGCCTCGATGTGTTGTGATGGCAAATTTAATGGTCTCCTGGGCCTTAACTTTACCAAGCTTCGCATAATAGGGGTGGACATTACGGGAAAAATTAATTTCATGAATGCTGTCGAGTTCATGAGTTGATAAATGGGGTGATGGAGGATTTTGAATCAGGTAGCGACTGTCGTATTGCTGGTAAAGGCCTGATGCCGTCAAGGGGTCATTGTTCTTGTAGAATTCATTAAACATCCGGCTGAACTGATCTTTGTCGGTAGTGCATTCGTCAAAAGTCGGCAGTTCGATAAAATCAGTTGGAGCTGAGCTGTCGATGTAACACAGTCCGGGTATATTTTTGGACGATTTGTCTGCTTGTAAATTGTTGGCCAGGTGATAAATTGACTTTTCAGCCATGCCGTAAATGAGGATATCGGCCTTTGAATCAAATAAAATTGATTTTCTGACCTTATCTGTCCAAAAATCATAATGGGCTATGCGCCGGAGGCTAGCCTCTATCCCCCCTAGCACAATTGGCGCAGTGTTTTTGAAGTATCGTCTGATCAGGTTAGTGTAGGCGATTACTGCCCGGTCAGGACGTTTGTCGTTAAGGCCGCCTGGGGTAAAGTCATCGGATTTACGCCGTTTCTTTGAGGCGGTGTAGTTGGCGACCATTGAGTCAATGCTGCCGCTGGTCACACCCCAGAACAGTTTTGGCTCGCCTAGACGGGTTATGTCGGCCTCCGAATTAACATCTGGCTGGGCGATAATTCCTACTTTGAAACCGTGGGAGACAAGGTGTTTACCGATTAGGGCAGCACCGATATAGGGGCTGTCGATATAGGTGTCGCCTGTCACCAGTATGATGTCAAGTTGTGGCCATTCTAAACTTTTGAGTTCTGTTAAAGTGGTGGGAAGAAAGGATATCATGGATTACTATAACCAATTATCGAGAACGCTAATATGAAAAAAATAAAAATACGAGACACGACCATACGTTTGGGGCAGTTGTTGAAGCTTGCCGATATTGCCTCGACTGGAGGTGAGGCCAAGGTCATGATTCAAGGTGGTGATGTGAGGGTTAACGGTCACGTTGAGATACGTAGAGGGGCACAGCTGACATCAGGCGACGTCGTGACGGTGGGAGAAATCTCGGTGGTGGTGGAGTAATGCGTTATCTTTTTCCTGATTAGCACTAATCTTAAGTAGCTGTTTTGGGGAAGTTACGTTGTATATCTCAAATTTCGACTTGTTTGTTCAAGCCTCTGCAATACCATAATTCTCGATAAAAATTTGCAGTTCTTGCTGTTGGATTGCTGATAACTCTTTAAACTTCATTCCAACTTTTTTGACAACTATAGTACTAAACGCTGAAAAGTCAGGGCTGTTTTCCCAGACCATGTTTATAGGAATTTTTTCCAGGTAAAACCCTTTGTTTTTTGCTTCTTTCATCAGGATATCAATATAGTCATTAGAGTTCAGCAGAGTATCTTCGCCAATATATTTAATTGCACAGCCATCGAGACTGATATCAAGAACCTGACCAAGATTATGCGGAGTAATGGCTATGGTTTTTCCTGGAACCGTGTATCGAGGAAACTGTCTGCGCTCTTTATTTGTCATTTTTTTAGTATATTTAAAGTTGCTGAATTGGTAAATTAGATAATTTCACGTAACTTCTTGCAAGAGTTGTTCCCTGCTTCTCAATAAAAAATAATCCTTATATTTCGGTTGGTTATGTCGGTTTGATGAAAAAGTGATTGTTGCCTTAACCGGGATATTCCGGAAAAACTGTTCAGTTATCCGGAATTCTATGGGTTTCAGTGGGTAATTATTTTTTCGACTTCGTCTTTCGCTCGCGCAAGAGCAAAGAGGTGGGTTCTGCCGCTTGTAATGGACCCCCCATCGGCACCCAAAACAAAAAAAGGGATTTGACATTTCTGCCAAATCCCTTGAATTTACTGGGGTGAGCGAGGGGGATCGAACCCCCGACCTTCGGAACCACAATCCGACGCTCTAACCAACTGAGCTACGCTCACCATATGGAAAATTGTCACCACTGCGATTAACGAAAACTGTTATACAAAATTGAGAATTGGATAGCAAGTATTATCCGTGTGAATTAATAATTATTTGCCACAATGTTTACAAATTGCTGCCTGTGCTTTGATGATTTCAGCACAGTGTGGACACTCCTTCTGGAAAGTTTTCTTCAGCATTTTTGAGATGCCGATATTGGCAATTTGTTGAATTTCGGTATGACGAAATTTGTGGTTGCGAATAGGATCAATACATGAAATATCGCAAATTTCCTCTAATAACTGGCAGGCTTTACGTCGTTCTTCTAAGTTTGAGTCTTCATCGGTTATAAGGAAAAGAACCGGTTCCAGATTTTTTTCCTGCACACAGGTTTTGAGCTTTTCGATAGCCGTTTTTTCGGTCTGGTAACGTGTACTTTTCTTCTTCAACGCTTCAAAATCGACAATAGACCCAGTAAAGGCTATTGGACTGCCAACCATCATCGGTGAGCCCTTCTCTTCGTTTGGAAGTTTCATGTAGCGGAACGAAGATACTTTGCCGTATTGCTCTTCCACATGTTTCCAGCCATTGACGTACAAGGAGCAGTTGTTGTTTAAGCATACAAAGAAAATGTCAGTGCCCCAGCCCAAACCATCACCGACATGCATTGGTGGAGTGTTGCAGCAACTAAGCTTCGTATTGCAGTGTGGACAGATGTGTTCTTCGTCTGCATATTTCAAACATGCATCAATACTCATTTGGTATTCCTCCATTTACAAAAAATAATTTAAATTGTTAATTAACGACAGGTGACGAGTTGTTGGTAGTCTCAAACTGAGAGGATAATGGCGGAGTCGTTCATGTACCCGGGGAGTTGCCACCAAAGATGGAAGTAATAAACATCCAGGCTGTCACAACTATGAGCAGTATGTAGAATTTGGGTATCCTGTCTAATGGTTTCATAGTATCCTGAAGGTAATGCATTAACCTTGTGAGGTCAATGTGCAAAGTTTAATAGAGTGTCGTGTAAGTCGTAGTCGATGCGTTTATTTGTTGAATGTATTATTGGCGGGCTGTCAATTGGCGTGCCGTTATTTAAAAGTCAGAAGGTAATAAGGAGGGTTGATGAGCTCGAGTCAATTAAGGCCGGATAGCTACGCACGCAATACTTTGGAACGCTATACCGGTTCGTCGGTTGAAGATTTTGGATCGTATATTCTTCTCTGTAATTTTCAGCGTTATGTTGAGGATTTTGCAAATATAACTTCATCGCCAGTTAAGTCAGGTTACTGGAATGTTGTTCATGATAATAAGTCAAATATCTCAATTATTAATCATGGGGTTGGTTCACCCTCAGCTGGCATCATCATGCATTGTTTGTCTTATCTTGATAAACTCGAATGTGTCTTAATGCTCGGAATGTGCGGTGGTATTGATGATGATGTTGATGTTGGTGATATTATAATTCCAACCGCGAGCATCCGTGATGAAGGAACAAGTAAGCATTATCTGCCCAAAGACGTGCCCGCACAACCTGGGTTCTGGATTAACCGTATTGCTGAAGAAGTTATTTGCAAGAAAACGGGAAAAAAACCAAAGTCTGGCATCATGCTCACCACGGACTACCGGATGTGGGAGTTTGATAACGAGTTTATTGAATATATACAAAAGCATC